>DXBL01000073.1 GCA_019116555.1 Candidatus Pseudomonas excrementavium | reverse complement strand
GGGCAACCGCCTGACGTTGACCCATGACCGGCAGCTGTTCGGGCTGAGCAGTCGGTGGGCTGCTGGTCTGGATTATTCGCGCTTGCGCCAGACCCTGCATCCGCGCTCGGGCGGCGATTTCGATGTGGTTGACCCGGACCAGTTCGACCCGGGCCACTTCGATGATATCCCCGGTATGGCCATGGGACTGCAGAAGCAACGCCGGCACGAGGTGATCAGCCGGTCATTGTTTCTGGAAAACCACCTGCAGTTGACCGACCGGCTGGCACTGCTCAGCGGCCTGCGTTATGACCATCTGGAGATGGAGGTCACCAACTACGGGGCGGTGTCGGATACCAGTCCGGCATTGTTCGAGCGCCAGTGGGAGCCGCTGAGCGGACGCATCGGGTTGGTCTATGATCTGACGCCGACCGCCAATCTGTATCTGCAGTACAGCACCTCGGCGGACCTGCCGGCGGGCTCGCTGGCTTCGGCCACCTATTCCAATGTCGGCCTGTTCGACCTGTCCAAGGGCGAGCAGTGGGAGGTCGGCAGCAAATTCGATTTTCTCGACGGGCGCGGTGCGGCCACCCTGGCGCTGTACCAGATCGTGCGGCGCGACTTTGCCGTGCGCGACTCGACTGATCCCAACCTGACGGTGCAGGCAGGGCAGCAGACGTCACGGGGCATCGAGCTGGCCGGCAGGTTGCAGGTTACTCCGGTGCTGCTGGTCGAGGCCAACTATGCCTATGTGGATGCCGAGTATGACGAGTTCAACGAGGCGATGGATGGCGTGTCGGTCTCGCGCAAGGGCAACCGTCCGATCAATGTGCCGGACAGCGTCGCCAACCTGTGGCTGAGCTACAGTCTGACGCCAGCGCTGGAACTGGGTGCCGATATGCGCTACGTCGACTCGGTGTACGCCGACAATGCCAATACCCTCAAGGCACCGTCCTACACCCTGTACGGCGCCTTCACCCGTTACCGCGTCGATGAGCATACGACGATCACCGCCCGGCTGCGCAATCTCACCGACGAGATCTACGCCAAGCAGGCCTATGGCGAACAGTACTACATGGGCGCACCGCGCAGCGTCGATGTCAGCCTCGACCTGCGGTTCTGAGCCATGAAACGTTACCTGTATCTATGGCATCGCTGGTTGGGGATCGGTCTGTGCCTGCTGATGGCGCTGTGGTTCTTTTCGGGGCTGGTCATGCTGTATGTCGGCTATCCCAAGCTGACGCCCCGGGAGCATCTGGCGCAATTGCCGGTGCTATCGCAGCAGGATTGCTGCGTGCCGCTGGCGCAGGCGTTGTCCGCCAGCGGTGAAAGCCAGGCGCCGCGCAGCATCCGCCTGACCAGCGTGGCCGGCGAGCCGCGCTATGTTCTGCACTATGGCTCGCGCAAGGTGGCGGTGGATGCGCGCAGTGGTGAGCTGATCGATGGTATCGGGCAAGCCGAGGCGCTGGCCTCCGCACGCCAGTTCGCCGGGCCGGGTCAGCTGCGGTATCGGGGACTGGTGGAGGAGGATGCCTGGACCCATACGCGGTCATTGGATGTGGATCGACCACTGCATCGCGTTGCTTTGGACAATGGCACCCTGCTGTATATCTCCAGCCAGACTGGCGAGGTAGTGCGTGACGCCACCGCCACCGAGCGAGCCTGGAACTGGGTGGGTGCCTGGCTGCACTGGGTCTATCCGCTGCGCGGTGGTGTGCTCGATCGCTGGTGGGCGGAGGTGGTGATCTATCTGTCGCTGGCCGCTACCTTGATGACCCTGCTGGGCATCGTCGTCGGGCTGCTGCGCTGGCGCTTTGCCAAGCCCTACCGCAGCGGCTCGCGCAGTCCTTATAGGGGCTTTGCCCGTTGGCATCATGTCGGCGGGCTGCTGTTCGGCCTATTGGCAGTGGCATGGATTTTCAGCGGCCTGATGTCGATGAATCCCTGGCGGGTATTCGATAGCCGAGTGCCGCTGGATACGTCCGCCTATCAGGGTGGCGAGCTGGGCGCCGAGGTTTTTCCCATGGCCGCAGAGCAGGCAGTGCAGCAGTTGCAGGCAACCGGGCTGGCGGTGCGCGAGCTGCACTGGCAACTGGTCGGTGGCCGGGGCTATCTGCTGGGTGTGGATGGCACTGGCGCCAGCCTGCTGTTGCCGGCGGCGGGGGGCGAGCCCGTGCACAGCCTACCTTTGGAGCAGTTGCAACGCGCCGCGCAGCTGATCCGGCCGCAGGGTCAACTGCAGGTCGAACTGCTGGACGACTACGACTTCTACTATTACCCGCGCACCGAGCACAGCATGCTCGGCCATCTGCAGCGCCAACTGCCGATCCTGCGTGTACGTTTCGACGACCCGGCCCGGACCTGGCTGCACTTGGACCCGCACAGTGGTGCCTTGCTCGGCCAGCTCGACCAGCGCCAGCGGGCCTCACGCTGGCTGTTCGCCCTGCTGCACAGCTGGGATTGGCTGCCGCTGCTGCAGCGTCGACCGCTGTGGGACGGCTGGATGTGGCTGGGTGGCGTCGGTGGACTGGTCATCTGCCTCAGTGGCACGGTATTGGGCTGGCGCCGCCTGCGGGGTTCCCGCCGCAGGCGAGCCACGGTTCGGCGCGCAATGGGGGTAGCGGAATAGTTGGAATGCGGCAGGATGAACCCTTAAGCTTGGCCACTTTGCCTGAAGTGGGACAACCAATGCTCTCCATCCTGTCCGTGACCTTGCCGGTATTTGCCCTGATTCTGGCCGGTTGGCTGGTACGTCGGGCCGGGCTGTTGGGGCCGCATGCGGCGGGGGAGATTACCCGCTTCGTCATCTATCTTGCACTGCCGGCGCTGTTGTTCGAGGTGGTGGCCAGCTCCGAATGGCAGGTGATCTGGCAGCCCGGTTTTGTCGCTGCCTTCGGCCTGGGTGTCGCGGTGGTCTTCGGTATGGCAGTCATTCTGCAATTGGGGCGGGGCAAACCTCTGGTTGATTCAGTCGTCGATGGATTGAACGCGGGCTATGCCAATACCGGCTTTCTGGGGATTCCATTGCTGTTGGCGATCATCGGACGGGAGTCGTTGATACCGTCGCTGATCGCCACCATCATCACCGTCTGTATCCTGTTTGCCGTGGCGCTGATCGTTATCGAGGTCGGTCTGCAGGGCCGCGACGGCGTACGGCCAGGGCACATGCTGGGCAAGGTGGGGCTGCAACTGCTGCGTAATCCATTACTGGTCGCGCCCGCCCTCGGCCTGCTGGTGCTTCTGTTCGGCCTACGGATACCGTCCCCGGTGGCGAGCTTTCTCCAGTTACTGGGAGGTGCGGCATCGCCCTGCGCGCTGGTGGCGCTGGGGCTGTTTCTGGCGGAGGAAAGATCGCACGCGCAACGGGTTATCGGCGCCTTGGTGATGCTGGTCGTACTCAAACTGGTTGTGCAGCCGCTGGTCACCTGGTGGTTCGCTGCTCAGCTGTTCGGGCTATCGGCACTATTGGTCAAAAGCGCGGTATTGCTGGCAGCGTTGCCTACCGGGACGGGACCCTTCATGGCGGCGCAGCTCTATCAGCGGGATCCTGCCATGACCTCCAATGTCATCCTGCTGTCCACCGTGCTATCGCTGCTGACGATCTCGTTCTTTCTTCATCTTGTGCAGTAGTAAAAGTACGGCAGGGCGCCGGTACGCGATCAGGTGCCGCAGGCCTGATCCGAAGAGTGGATGGAGCCGGCAACATGCCGGCTCCGATCATTATCACTACCCCTGCGGCGTCAGTTTCAGCAGCGCACCATTACCTCCGCGGGTGCCGTCTTCCAGTACCCAGATCGCACCGTCCGGGCCTTGCTCCACTTCGCGTACCCGCTTCTGCAGGTCAAGCCGCTCCGCTTCGCGGGCCTTCTCACCATCGAACTCTACGCGTACCAGGCCCAGGGAGGACAGGCCGCCGATGAAGCCGCTGCCCTGCCAGTCCGGGAACAGCTCGCCGTCATAGATTATGAAGCCGGCCGGTGAGATCACCGGGGTCCAGGTGATCGCTGGCGCCTTGAACTCCGGTCGGGTGTCATGATCGGGAATAGGCGTGTCGTCATAATGATTGCCGTTGGAAACCAGCGGGTAACCATAGTTTTCCCCTTTGACGATCAGGTTGAGCTCATCGCCATCCTTGGGGCCCATTTCATGTATCCAGAGCTTGCCATCAGCATCGAATGCCAACCCCAGAATATTGCGATGCCCCAGGGACCAGACCTGCGCAGCGACCTCGCCTTGATCGGCGAAGGGGTTGTCGTCAGGAACGCTGCCATCGTCATTGAGCCGTATCATCTTGCCGAGGTTGGAGGTCATGTCCTGGGCCGGATCGAATTTCTGGCGTTCGCTGGACGTGATCCACAACATGCCGTCACTGTCGAAGGCCAGGCGATGACCGAAATGGCCGTCACCACTGACCTTCGGCGTCTGCCGCCAGATCACCTGCAGGTCTTCCAGCGTACCTCCTCCATTCTCGTCCAATGCCAGACGGGCGCGCGCTACCGCTGCGCCTGAGCCGCCATCGCCGGCCTCGGCATAGCTGATATAGATCTGCTGGTTATTCTCGAACTGCGGATGCAACAGCACATCGCCCAGACCGCCCTGACCGGCATGGGCCACCTCTGGCACACCGCTGATGGTTCCGGTGTTGTCACTCGCAAGGTCGTGCAGACGCAGTGTGCCGGCCATCTCGGTGACCAGCAGCCTGCCGTCCGGCAGGAAGGTCATGGCCCAGGGAGCATCGAACTGCGTCACCTCGGTCACGCTGAAGGCCACGCTATTGTCCGCCTGTTCCGCATCTGCCGGTTCGCTGTCCTCCGCTGGCGCATTGTCAGCGGCCGCTTCGGGTTCATCTGGTTCGGTCTGGGTGGTGGCAGCCGGCAACGCTGTCTGGTTTTGATTGCCCGAATCTGCAGAGTTGTCGCAGGCGGCCAGCAGGCCGAGGGCGGCGAGAAAGATCAAGGAATGCCTGAAAGGGACCATGACTGCTCCTGTGTCAGTTGAGAGTGAATAAGTTCCTTTGTTCCGTAGCGAGCCGGAAAACGGCTCCATCCCTTCAATACTAGGAGGACAGCCGATTTTCGCAACCCGCCCTGTCCATGAATCCGCCATCTCCTCCAGCCGCCGTTCCCAAAATCAGTTGACCTCTTTAGTTCTATAGCTATATAGTTTTAACGTGCTTTAAGAATGCTGCCTCAGAGGAATTCTCAGCGAACCCATTATCAGGAGCGGTAACCCATGTATGACGTAGAGCTAGGTTTGTATATCGCCGGTCAGTGGCGCAGCGGAGGCGCGCGGCGCACCATTGCGGTGGTCAATCCGGCCAGCGAAGAAGTGCTGGCTGCGCTGCCTCTGGCAACAGAGCAGGATATCGCGGATGCACTGGCGTCTTCGCAGGTGGGCTTCGAGATCTGGCGTTCCACTTCGGCCTGGGAGCGTCAGGTGATAATGACTCGGGCAGCCGATCTGATCGAGCAGCGTCGCGAAACCCTGGCGCGGGTGCTGACCCTGGAGAATGGCAAACCGCTGGCGGATGCGCGCGGCGAGATCGATCGCGTTATCGAAACCATCCTATGGTGTGCGGAGGAGGGCAAGCGTGCCTATGGCCGGTTGTTGCAGCCGCGCCAGCCAGGACTGATGCAGGCTACGGTCAAGCGCCCCATAGGTCCGGTAGCGGCTTTCGCGCCATGGAATTTTCCCGCTGTACTGGTGGCCCGCAAGCTGGCGGCAGCCCTGGCAGCGGGTTGTTCGATAATCATAAAGCCGGCAGAGGAAACGCCGGGTGTGTGCGTTGGCATCATCCGTGCCTTCGTGGATGCGGGTGTACCCAGTGGCGTGATCAACATGCTGTTCGGTGAGCCAAGCATGGTTTCCGAGCGGCTGATAGCCTCGCCGGTCACGCGCAAGGTGTCTTTCACTGGCTCGGTGCCGGTGGGGCGACTGCTCAGCAGCTTGGCTGCACAGCAGCTCAAGCCGGTGACCATGGAGCTTGGTGGCCATTCCCCGGTGGTCGTGTTTGACGATGTCGACGTCAAGGCGGTAGCCAAGGCATGCGCCGGGTTCAAATTCCGCAATGCCGGCCAGGTTTGCGTCTCGGCCAGCCGCTTCTTCGTGCACGAAAACATATATGAAGCCTTTGTCCGGGAGTTCGTCGCCATTGCCAATGCCATCAAGGTGGGGGATGGCCTGGAGGAAGGTGTCGTCATGGGGCCGTTGGCCAACCAACGCCGTCTTGAGGCAACCAGGAGTCTGGTCGCCGATGCCAAGGCCCGCGGCGCGACGGTGGCAGCCGGTGGCGAGCAGATGTCTGGCCGCGGGTTCTTCTTTCAACCAACCGTATTGACCGACCTCGATCCGCAGTCACGAATCCTGCATGAGGAGCCTTTCTGTCCGGTCGCACCAATCATGCCGTTCCGCGACTTCGATGAGGTGATGGAGCGTGCCAACGGTGTCGACTTCGGTCTGGCCGCCTATGCCTTCACCCGTTCAATCCAGCGCGCGGCGCTGGTCTCCGAGGCTTTCGATGCCGGATGGATAGGTATCAACAGTTTCACTCCTGCCCTGGCGGATGCTCCGATCAGTGGCACCAAGCAAAGTGGTATCGGCCACGAGGGTGGCCCGGAAGGACTCGACGCTTACTTGCAGACTCGCTTCATCAGTCAGATGAGCTCCGTTTAGCCCGAGCAGTCATTTGCTCAATCCAACAATAAGAGGATCGAATCATGAGCCGTGCAGATGGTAAAGCCCAAAACATTCCCTACGGTGGCTATCACTACAACCTGATTCCCACCGAAGATGCGGAACTGACCCACGTCGGGCCGGGTACCCTCATGGGAGAGTACATGCGGCGTTTCTGGCACCCGGTGTGCCTGTCCGAAGAATTGGGCGAGCTGCCCAAGGCGATCCGCATCCTCGGCGAGGATCTGGTTGCGTTTCGCGACCGCAGTGGCCGGGTTGGTGTGCTGCATCGTCATTGCGCCCATCGTGGCGCCTCGCTGGAGTTCGGCATCATTCAGCAGAACGGTATTCGCTGCTGCTACCACGGCTGGCAGTGGGACGTTGACGGCACATTGCTGGAAACGCCCTGCGAACCGGCTGAAAGCAAACTCAAGGAAAGTATTTGCCAGGGCTCCTACCCGGCATTCGAGCGCGATGGGCTGGTGTTCGCTTATATGGGCCCGCCGGATGAAAAGCCGGAATTCCCCGAGTACGAGTCCTTCACCCAACCGGCGGGAACCGAACTGGTCGCCTTCTCCAACATCTATCCGTGCAACTGGTTGCAGGCGTTCGAGAACATCATGGATCACATGCACACGGCGGTGCTGCACAACAACATGACCGTGGAAAGCGTTGATGCTTCCACCGCAGCTGGTGTCTCCCTGGAGGGGTTCGGCGATATGCCGATCATGCATTGGGAGCCGACCCGTAACGGTGCCGGAGTGGCGTTCGTCGCTGGCCGTCGCGTTGCCGAGGATCGTGTCTGGATTCGTATCACCGAGATGACCTTCCCGCATCTGTGTCAGATCGGCTCGCTGGTACCGACCGCCGCAGAAGAGCGTCATTCCACCGTGGCGATGAGCCGCTGGCACGTCCCGGTCGACGACACCAATACCATTCTGTTCGGCTGGCGCCACTTCAACGATGAGGTCGATCCGAAGCACATGGGTAACAAGGAAGACTGCGGTGTCGACAAGATCGATTTCCTTGAGGGTCAGACCGGAAGTCGCAGCTACGAGGAAGGACAGCGTGCGCCGGGGGACTGGGAAGCGCTTGTCAGTCAGCGACCCATCGCGATCCATGCCATGGAGCATCCGGGTCGCTCGGATGTGGGCGTGTATCTCTGCCGCAAGCTGCTGCGTGACCAGGCGAAGAAACTGGCGGAGGGCAAACCGGTGGGGCGTGCCGACCTCGGCAGCGGCGACCCGCTGGCGATGTACAGCCAGGACTCGACCCTGCACATCCCGCGTGATCCGAGCCGTGACGACAGGGAATTGCTGATGGAACTCAATCGGATGGTCATCGGGGTGATGAAGGAAGCGGATGCCTATCCCGCTGCCGAACGCGATGCCTTCGTGCGCCGACGCCTCGACGAGATCGATGATCGTCAGCTCGCTCCACGTTGATGGATGTTGCCGGGCGTGCACGGCATGCCCGGCAAAACCGGATGCAAAGCCAGACAAGAAAACTACCGAGGCGCATTATGCTAACAGTCAAAGTCCGGTGTATCGAGAACCAGGCCGCAGGTATCAATACCTTCGAACTGGTTGACCCAGCAGGCAACGCGTTACCGCCCTTCACTGCGGGCGCGCATATCGACCTGCACCTGCCAGGCGGTTTCGTTCGCCAGTATTCACTGTGCAACAGCCCTCGGGAACGTCATCGCTATGTTGTCGGGGTGCTGAACGTGCTGGATGGCCGTGGTGGCTCGCGCAGTCTGCATACCCATGTGCGGGCAGGCGACCTGCTGCAGATATCCAGTCCACGCAACAATTTTCCCTTGGTCGAAGAGGCCGAACGGCATCTGTTCATTGCGGGCGGCATCGGCGTGACACCGATGATGGCGATGCTTGAGCACTGCGAGGCCACTCAGGCCGACTATCAGCTCTATTACTGCGGCGAGACGCCGGAGCGCACCGGGTTCAGGGAACGCCTTGCTTCCTTGCCAGGGAAGCGGGCGCTGATCCACTACGACGGTGGCGATCCAGCGCGGCGGCTGGACATTCAGGCGCTACTGCAACATCACGAGCCGGGTACCCACGTGTATTGCTGCGGCCCGGCCGGGTTGATGGCCGGGGTCAAGGCAGCAACGCAGCACTGGCCGGCAGGTACGGTGCATTTCGAGCATTTCGCCGCTCCGGTGACTGCCGCGACCACCACAGACAAGGATGGCGAGTTCGCGGTGACCCTGGCGCGAAGCGGACAGAGCCTTGCGATCCCGGCCGACAAGAGCATTGCCCAGGTGCTGCGCGATGCCGGTATAGCCTGTGAAACTTCCTGTGAAGCGGGCATCTGCGGTACCTGTCGCACGCGCTACATCGACGGCGAGGTCGATC
Source organism: Candidatus Pseudomonas excrementavium (assembly GCA_019116555.1). Lineage (GTDB taxonomy): Bacteria > Pseudomonadota > Gammaproteobacteria > Pseudomonadales > Pseudomonadaceae > Halopseudomonas > Halopseudomonas excrementavium. Next base: position 15,265 of record DXBL01000073.1, on the reverse strand, counting down.
ATCGCGACTTCATCCTTGCTGATGACGAAAAGCGGGACCACCTGCTGATCTGCTGCTCCCGTGCCAAGAGCGCAACCCTGGTCCTCGACCTTTAGAACATTGCCCTGGAGAACTGCAATGACCAAACCAAAGAATCTCGTTGTGATCATGTCGGATGAGCATAACCCCAAGGCCCTGGGTTGCTATGGCAACACATTCGTCAAAACGCCCCACCTGGATGCGTTGGCGGCCAAGGGGACGCGCTTTACCGCGTCCTATTGCAATTCGCCGGTGTGCATACCCGCACGGGCCACCTTTGCCACCGGGCGCTATATCCATCAGATGGGTTTCTGGGATAACGCCGATCCCTATGACGGCTCGGTACCCAGCTGGCACCATCGCGTACGCGGTGCCGGACAGCATTGCGTATCCATCGGCAAGCTGCATTTCCGTTCGATAGACGACGACAATGGTTTCAGTCGTGAAATCGTGCCGATGCATGTGATCGAGGGCAAGGGCGATCTGATGGGGCTGGTGCGTGAAGATCTGCCGCGCCGTGGCGGTGCCTGGAAAATGGCCGGGCAGGCCGGGCCAGGTGAGTCCTCCTACACCATGTACGACCGCAACATCGCGGCCCTGGCGCAAACCTGGCTACGCGAGGAAGCGCCCAAATATCAGGAGCAGCCCTGGGTGCTGTTCGTGTCCTTCGTTGCCCCGCACTTTCCGCTTACGGCACCGCCTGAGCACTTCTATAAGTACTACCTGGACGATGACCTGCCATGGCCCAAGCTCTATGACAAGGCGGAGCGTCCGAACCACCCCTACCTCAAGGATTACGCGTCGAGCTTCGCCTACGACGACTTCTTCGACAGCGAGGATAAGGTTCGCCGCGCTCTGGCTGGCTACTATGGTCTGGTCAGCTTTCTGGACGAGAATATCGGCAAGGTCATCAGCACGCTGAACGATTGCGGATTGGGCGATGATACTCGGATCATCTATACCAGCGACCACGGGGACAACCTCGGTACGCGTGGACTCTGGGGCAAATCGACCTTGTTCGAGGAGGCAGTGGGCGTGCCCCTGATCATCTCCGGCGAAGGATTGCCATCCGGCGCCGAGGTGAAGACGCCCGTCACTCATATCGATGCCTATCCGACCATCCTGGAAGCCGTTGGGGTTGAGCCCACCGCCGAGGATATCAGGCTGTCCGGGCAATCGCTGTTCGACCTGGCCAACCAGCCTGACCATGACCGCCTGGCGTTTGCCGAGTATCACGGCATGGGATCGGCGACGGGGGCCTTCATGGTCCGCGACCATCGTTACAAGTACGTCTACTACATCGATTACCAACCGCACCTGTTCGATCTGATGGAGGACCCGGAAGAGCTGGTCAACCTCGCGGAACTGCCGGGTAATGAACAACTGATCGCTGAATATCATGCCAAGTTGCTGAGCATCTGCGATCCGCATGACGCCGACAGACGGGCGCGCAAGCGGCAGGCCCAGTTGCTGGAACTCAATGGTGGCCGGGAGGCCGTGGTGTCCCGGGGCGATCTTGGCTACTCGCCGCCGCCGGGCACTGCCGTTGACTTCAACTGAGTGCCAGCCATTGACTCCTTCACAATAATAACGCCGGTCGCAGCATACGCCTGCCGTCAGCGAAAGCCTCGCTGACGGCAGGGAGCTACCCGGCCAGGAGACTGACCAGTGAACCAACCTGAATACGACTACATCGTGGTAGGCGCGGGTTCGGCGGGTTGCGCGCTCGCCGCTCGCCTCAGCGAGAATGACCAATACCGTGTGCTTTTGCTGGAAGCCGGACCCAACGATCGGCATTTCTGGATTCATCTGCCGATTGGTTATGGCAAGACCATGTTCAACCCGACCTATAACTGGTCGTTCCATACCGAGCCGGTACCGGAGTTGGACAATCGCCCGATCTACTGGCCGCGGGGCAAGACGCTTGGCGGCTGCAGCTCGATAAATGGGCTGGTCTACATCCGCGGCCAGGCCGAGGACTACGATGCCTGGGAGAAGCAGGGCAACCAAGGCTGGGGATGGCGCCATGTATTGCCCTACTTCAAGAAGATGGAATGCAATGAGCGGGGCGAGAGCCAGTACCATGGCGGTAGCGGCCCGTTGCATGTGTCCGATCTGAAGGAGCCAAACGAGCTGGTCGAAGCCTTCATTCGCGGTGCCGAGCAGATCGGAGTTGCGCGCAACAATGACTTCAACGGTGCCACCCAGGAAGGGGCCGGCTATTTCCAGCTGACGACACGCAACGGCTGGCGCTGCTCGGCGGCCAAGGCCTATCTGAGACCGAATCGCGCTCGCAAGAATCTGGTGATAGAAACCGATGCCCATGCAAGCAAGGTGATCATGCAGGACAAGCGGGCTGTGGGTGTGGCATATGAACGGGCTGGCGTCCAGGTGAGTGCACGGGCCCGCCGGGAAGTGTTGTTGTGTGCCGGTGCCTTGCAGACGCCGCAGTTGCTGCAGTTGTCCGGCATCGGCCCGCGCGAGGTGCTGGAATCGCACGGAATCGATGTGCTCCATGAGCTTTCCGGGGTCGGTCGCAATCTGCAGGACCATCTGCAGATTCGGGTGATGTTCAAGTGCACCAAGCCGATTACTACCAACGATCAGCTGCGTACCCTCTGGGGCCAGGCGCTGATCGGCATGAAGTGGGCGCTGTTTCGCAAGGGGCCTCTGGCAGTGGGTATTCAACAGGGCTGCATGTTTGCCAGGACTACCCCGGACCAGGCGACGCCCAACGTGCAGTTTCACTTTGGCACCCTCAGTGCCGATATGACCGCCGGCAAACCCCATGCATGGCCAGGTTTCACCATGTCGGTATGCCAATTGCGCCCCAGCAGTCGCGGAGAGCTGCGCATCCGCTCGACCAACCCCAAGGATGCACCCTATATCCAGCCGAACTACCTGGCCACTGAAGAGGACCGCCAGACCATGGTGCGCGGGTTCAAGCTTGCCCGCAAACTGGCTGCTAGCCCGGCGATGGCGGCATACATAGCCGAGGAGTACAACCCGGGAGCCGATGTGCAGAGTGAAGAGGACATGCTGGAATTCGTGCGGCGCAATGGTTCCTCAATCTTCCATCCGGTGGGCACCTGCAAGATGGGACGGGGGCCGGATGCGGTGGTCGACGACAGGTTGCGGGTGCACGGTGTGGAAGGGCTACGGGTGGTCGACGCATCGATCATGCCGACGCTGGTTTCGGGTAACACCAATGCCCCCGCCATCATGATTGCCGAAAAAGCGGCGGACATGATCAAGCAGGATGCACTCGGGGTGCAGCAAAGACATGTGCAACAGATGTCAACGGGGCGAACCGAGGCAGTTGCCCCTTGACCTGAGTCGCACCGCCGCTCGCCCGACAGCAGTGCCGTCGGGCGAGCAGCTGTTTTCTGGTTGGAGGCAGACATTCATGACCGTACAGCAGAAAGAACTTTCCATTCCCCCCGCCCGCGGCCGCTTCTCGTCGCTATTGCTCGCCGGTGGCAGCGAGCCGGATCCGCGCTTCACGCTGGCCAATGAGCGCACCTTCCTCGCATGGATTCGTACCGCCCTGGCCTTGCTTGCCGGGGGCATTGCGGTAGAGGTGTTCACTTACGAACTATTTGTTCCGGAAGTCCGCAAGCTGCTGTCTGTTTCGCTGATGGCGTTTGCCATGCTGCTGAGCACAGCGGCCAGCATACGCTGGCTGAATGTCGAGCGTGCGCTGCGGCACAGGGCGCCGTTGCCCTTGCCGGCGCTGGTGCCTCTGCTGTCGATTGGCGGTACGTTGGTCACCCTGATCCTGGCCGGATTCTTTTTGTTCCGTCAGGCCTGACAGCATGTCGGAGCACGATGGAGTGCCTGCCGCACTGATGACCCCACATGGTGATAGTGGCCTGCAGCCGGAGCGTACTTCCCTGGCGTGGGGACGTACGTTATTGGCACTGGTGGTCTGCGCCTGTTTTTTTCTGCGCTGGCTGCAAGGTCACGGCTGGCTGGGTGCCGGGCCAGCACTGATGTGTCTGCTGATGGCATTTCTCCTCTGGGCCACGCAACGGCCTCGCTATCACAAGGGGGCGGCAGGTATTCGCCACAGCTGGCTCGCACCGGCGCTGGTATCCGTATTGCTGGTGGGGTTGGGGGTGGCGGTGATGAGCGCACTCTCGATCTGGACCATCCTGCACGGCTGAATGGGGGAGTGCCGGCATGATATCCGGCACCCGGCAAGGGACGGCACGGTCGCGCCGCCGCGTGACAGTTGTTACCAGAGTGGCAAGGTGTAGCCGACCATGATGCGGTTTTCGTCAACGTCCCGGGTCAACCCGCCACCGGAGCGGAAGGTGATGTTGCGCAACTGAACCTGGACATTCTTCAGCGGACCGCTCTGCACGGTATAGAAGAGTTCGTTGTTGCGCTCCCATTCCTTCCCCTGCTTGCGTCCGTCGACCAGGGCGTCATAGCCGTTGACGTAGCGAGTGGTGAATGTCAGGCCGGGAATGCCGAGCGCAGTGAAGTCGTAGTCGTAGCGCAATTGCCAGGATTTCATTTCTTCCCTGGTGAAGGTGCCGTGGAACGAGAGATTGACCACATAGGGGTCCTGCCCGATGAAGGGGAACTCCCCATCACCGGATACCTGCTGATAGGCACCACTGAATTTGTGACTGCCTGCACTCAGACTGAGCATGCCATTGAAGGTATCGTTGTCGATACGACCTACTCTGGCGGTGCCATCGTCGCGACTCTTGAAGTAGCGCAGGTCGGTGCGCAGCAGCAGGTTCTCGCTCAGCGGCCAGCTGTGGACAAGGCCGGCAAAATGCTGGCGGTAGATATCATCCAGCTCGCCATAGTAATAGCTGGCAGTGAGGTTCTCGCCGAGCTGATAGCTGCCCCCGATCAGGTCCAGATGATCGCTTTCCACGCCGCCCCGGTAATAGGAAATGCGGTCACTGCTGCTTGAGTTGCGCTGCGCGGAATGCGTGAAGCGTCCGGCATGGAGCGTCAGCCCATCGACTTCTTCCATCGTGAGCAGACTGCCGCTATAGCTGGAAGGCAACAGGCGACCATAGTTGTAGAAGAGCACCGGCAGGGTGGGAAACATGCTGCCGATGCGCAATACACTGCGCGATAGCTTGAACTTGGCGGTACCGCGCAGGTGGCTGAATTCGTCAGCAGGGGTGCCGTCGGTACTTTGTGGAAAGATGCCATTGTCACCGCTGCGTCCGCGTGCCGAATCCAGTTTCACCCCCAAGGCAGCATAGGCATCGAAGCCTACGCCAATGGAGGTGTCGGTATAGCCTGACTCGAAGCGCAGCAGAAAGCCCTGCGCCCATTCGTCCTGCTTTTCATCGCCACCGCTGTGCCGGAAGTCACGGTTCATATAGAAGTTGCGCAACTCCAGGCTGGCGCGGCTGTCGTCCACGAAACCGGCGGTGGCAGTGCCACACAGGGCCAGAGCGGAAACGCCGAGGAGCGGAAGGGTAAGGTTGAACCTGGGGTGTATGCTCATTGTTTTTATCTCACTTGGGTTCAGGGGAGGGAATGATCAGCTTGGAGCGTGATCGAGCTCATCTGTGCCTGCGTACCGCTGGCTGCCTGCGGCTGGCGTTCCGTGGTAGGGCGTACGAGCACCGCCATCAGGGCGATGGAAAGGCCCATGGCGATGAACAGGGCGAACGCCCCGCGGCGCATTGCCAGGTCGGAGAGCTTTAGCGGAAATCGCAGATAGAACCAGGTGGCCAGGGCCGCCACCGGGATACAGGAAATGCTCAGCAGCATCACTTCGGAGTCCAGTTGCCCCTGTTGGGCCTGCATGAGCAGGCGCGACAGCGACATCACGCCGGAGAGCGCCAACAGCGAGGTACGGATGGACATCACCGACAGCGGTTGACGGTAGTAATGGTAGATTAGCGGTGGTCCCGGTACGCTGAACAGCCCGCCAAGCAAGCCGCCGAACATACCCATGACGGCGAAGCTGCCACTCGACGAGCGCGCCGGTCGGGGAGCGGGACGGATGAACAGCGCGACGCCGCCCGCAATGATCAGCGCTCCCAACAGCGCTTGCACTATAAAGGTATACTCCTGTTCGAGCGTGCCCAGCAGCCAGAGGCCAAGCAGTGTGCCGGGAATCAGGCCGAACAGAGAGCGCAGGAAGCAGACCCGATCGATATGACGCCAATGATGGCGCAGGGCAATGGCGATACCAGGCAGTGCGACGACGCTGATGACGGTGGCCATCAGTTCGATGGGGGCAGCTCCACTCAATACGGTTACGGCCAGAACGGTGATGCCGAGCGCGAAGCCGGTGCAGGCTTGCAGGTAGCTACCCAGGGCTACAGCGAGCACTACGATAACGAGTGATGTAGTTTCCATACGCCCCTGCAAACGGTAGTGGACGCTGCATCGGGCAGCATGAGCAAGTGCGAGCACCTGTGTTCGTCGGTTTCATGTTAATATAAAGCTATATAGCTTTGTCAAGTTGGTAAATTGGGAGAGGGGACCCATGGCGCAAATGGATGCTGGTGATTTTTATGAACGGTACAGGCCGCGCGAGGTGGCCGGACTGCCTAAATATGCTCAGTTGCGCGAGGCGCTGCGGGCCGCGATAGCTGATGGTTACTGGGCTGCCGGCGAGCAGCTGCCCAACGAATCAATCCTGACCACCATTACGCCCTGCAGCCTCGGTACGGTGCAGAAGGCGTTGCGCGAGCTGGTCCAGGCACGAATTATCGTGCGCCGGCATGGGCATGGAACCTTCGTTACCGATGGCCAGGCTCCCATGATGTCGCCAATGCATCTGCGTTTCGAAGACGAGACGGGGGACATCATGCCGATCTTCGCCACGGTGATCGCTCAAGAGGCAGATGTGGGTGCGGCGAAGTGGCACCGCTATCTGGGTGACGATGTGCGGCGGGTGGCGAAGATCGACCGGGTGTTCCAGGTCGATGGGGTGTTTCGTTGTTTCAGTCACTTCTACATCGACTGCGAGTGCTATCCGGCCTTTGCCGAGCCGGAAGTGAAGGATTTCCCTGGTGCCAACTTCAAGATGCTGTTGCATCAACGCTACAACGTACTGATCCAGGAGCTGCACCAGTCCCTGCGCTATGAACGTTTCCCCGATGAGATCTGCGAATGCATCGAGGTGGCTCAGGGTACCTATGGCATGGTGTTGGAATGGCGCGCCATCGGTGCCGGAGGGAAGACCATCTACTACCAGGAAGCTTTCATCCCGCCGAATGAATACCGTTTGCGGCTCGATGCCAACTTCGATACCAACTGAGTGATCCTACCCGGCCACCACGCGGCATGTCATCGAGATGCCGCACCGGGTGGTTTTCGGCTTGCCCTTCAACTTCCATGGAACTGGCGTCGTCCAGAAAGCCACTTATCGAAATAATTGGCCTGCTCACATTTTTCTGTTGCATTGTTGGGGTCTAGTGCTATATAGCTATAAATGATCCGGTGAATACTATTCACACTCCGCATAACAATGACAATCGGAAAGGAGCTGCCCATGGGCACAGTACTGGTCTTGACGTTCTTCGGCGCGCTGGCGCTCGGTGTACCACTGGCAATCGCGCTCGGCATCGCTGTGGTACTGGTGTTCCTGCTGATCGATCCGGCCTTGCTGCCACTGCTACCGCAACGCATGTTTACCGGGATCGACATGTTCGCTCTGGTAGCCATTCCCTTTTTCATTCTTGCCGGTGAGCTGATGGGCTCGTCCGGTATCCTCGAGCGCATGTTGCAGTTTTCACGGATGGCAGTAGGCCGTTTCCGTGGCAGCCTGGGGCAGGTCACCATCCTGGTCAGCATGATCTTCGGCTGGATCAACGGCTCGGGTGTCGCAGGTGCCAGTGCCGTGGGATCCATGATGATCAAGCCCATCGGCAAGGAGTACAAGAACACCGAATTCGCCTGTGCTGTGACCGGTTGTTCGGCGGTGGTCGGTTCGATCCTGCCACCCAGTGTGCCGATGATCGTCTATGCGCTGGTCGCGCAGAATGTCTCGGTGGCCGGGTTGTTCGCCGCCGGTGTGGTGCCCGGGTTGCTGATCGTTATCGGCATGATGAGTATCGTCTATGTGACTGCGCGCGTTCGGGGTTACCCCGCGGCACCCCTTACCGGGCTGACCATGGGGGCAAAGATCGCCATCATTCACCGCTTCATGTTGGCAGCCATGCTGCCGGTGATCATGCTGGGGGGCATTCTCAGTGGCGCCTTCAGTCCGGTGGAAGCCGGTGCGGTGGCAGTGCTCTATACCCTGATCGTCGGTTTCTTCGTCACCCGCTCACTCAATGGCAGCAAGGTCTATCAGGCTCTGCTGCGGACCGGGGTGATTTCCTCGGTGATCTTCCTGATGATGGGTGTGGCCAATGCAGCCAGCTGGATTCTCACCACAGAGCAGATCCCCCAGACCATCGGTGCCTACATCATGGCGTTTACCGAGAACCCGCTGGTATTCCTGCTGCTGGTCAATATCGCGCTGCTGCTGATTGGTCTGCTCTTCGATACGGTGGCGGCGATGGTCATGTTCGGGCCGATTCTCATTCCGCTGGCGGCTATCTATGGCATCGATCCGCTGCACTTCGGCCTGATCGTGGTGGTGAATCTGGTGATCGGTCTGGTCACGCCGCCGGTGGGTCTGAGCCTGTTCATCACCGCCGGTATCGGCAAGGTGCCGGTGGAAGGTGTGTTCCGGGCTGCTGCGCCGTACATCATCTGGCTGTTCTGCGTACTCGCGCTGGTGACCTACTTTCCGCAGGTCTTCATGTGGTTGCCGGAAATGCTGGGATACACCTGATGCCTGTTGCGGGCCATGCATCCGACGCCGAGGCGCCGGAGACCCATAAAATAATAAAGCGAGACCCTAGCCGTGAATACGAAACTGACATCCGCCTTGCTGAAACTGCTTCTGATATACGCCTGCACCAGCCCGGCGCTGGCAACCGAAGCGGAATACGTTCTCAACTTCTCCAATGTCATGGCCCCCTCCCATGACAGCAGTCTTGGCATCCAGAGGTTTGTCGAACTGGTGGACGAGCGCTCCGAAGGGCGCATCAAGATACGTCATTATCCCGGTGGCCAACTGGGTAGCGATACCGAAACCTTTGCCGCTGCGCAGCAGGGGATGATGCATATTGCCGGTGGCTCATCGGCCAACCTGGTGAACATCACCCGGGCATTCGAAGTACTGCATCTGCCCTATATCTTCGATGATCGCGCGCACAGCCATCGGGTGCTGGACTCGGAGCACTTCCAGCAGTTGATCAATGAGCAACTGGAGGAAATCGGACTGGTCTGGTTGCTGACCTTCGAATACGGCTTTCGCAACGTGTTCACCGTCAACCGCCCGGTCATCGAGCTGGCCGATGTCGCCGGCTTGAAACTTCGCGCCTCCCGCTCGCCGCTGGAGATCAAGACCATCGAGGCATTCGGGGGTACTGCGGTCACCGTGGACTGGCCGGAGGTCTATACCGGCTTGCGTTTCGGCATCGTCGACGGGCATGGCCAGCCCTACGGCACCACCATCAGCGCCCGTCACCAGGAAGTGCTGCGATACAGCCTGGAAAACGGCTTTCAATATTACGCCTTCCTTGGTCTGGCGAGCCTGAAGCAATGGGAAAGGCTGCCGGAGTGGGCTCAGCAGATTCTGGTCGAATCAGCCAGGGATGCTGAGCAGTACCACCGCAAGATATGGACAGAACAGGATGCCAGCGGTCGCGCGGCCTTCCTCGCTGCGGGCGGCACCATCAACAAACCGACCCCGGAGTCGCTGGCTCGTTGGCAGCAGGCTGGGCGCAACACCTGGAAAGGGTCCGGTGTCAGTCAGGAAGTGATTCGATCGGTGCTCGATGAATCCCTGACACGACCGGCGCTGGCTGCCAAACCCACTGATGCTGAGTAAGGAGAAAGGTCATGTCTGCACTTGAACTTCATACGGAAAAGCCGGTGACAGCGACACGAAGCTTCACTGTCGAACAGATGCTCACCAAGATCACCGAGGTGCTGGTTGTGGTGATCCTCATGGGGATGGTGATGGCCATCTGGGGATCGGTGTTTACCCGCTATATCACCCATGACCCGATCGCCTGGGGTGAGCAGGTGGCCAAATATCTGATGGTATGGGCGGTCATGCTGGGGTCGAGTCTGGGCTTGCGCGAAGGAGCCCACATCTCGATCGGCATGGTGGTCAAGCATCTGCCCGAGGCCGCGCGCCAGGTCTGTTCGCTGCTGGTCTATCTGATCATTGCCGTCTTCCTGGTGGTGGGGCTCATCTACGGTTCCATCTTTGCCTACAACGTGCGGGGGCATATCGATCCGGTCATCAATGACATGAGTCTGTTCTATGCCTATGTGGCGATACCTTCTGGCTGTGGGTTGATGTTGATTCAGTTGTTCTTCAATTTCCGGCGCGGTACGCCCGCCATCAGCGAAGGGGTTGCCCTGAGTTGACCCGAAGGACGGCATCATGCTGATGCCGTCCTGTCTTGTTTCTTTGGATACTGGAGGCATCGTGAGCCTGCCTGAGCGTTTTCTCGGCGCCATCGAGCGCCTGATCCCGGCTGATCGTCGCTTCGACGACCCGCTTTCCACTTTGGCTTTCGGTACTGACGCAAGCTTCTATCGACTGATTCCGAAGCTGGTGGTGCGGGTCGAATCGGAGATGGAGGTAGTGGAGCTACTCAAACTCGCTTGCGCCGAGGATGTTCCGGTTACATTCCGCGCCGCGGGCACCAGTCTGTCCGGTCAGGCGCTCAGCGACTCGGTGTTGATCGTGCTCGGCGACAACTGGAATGGTCGTGAAATCCGTAACGCTGGTGAGCAGATCCGCCTGCAGCCCGGTGTGATTGGCGCCAACGCCAATGCCGCATTGGCTCCTTATCTGCGCAAGATCGGCCCTGACCCGGCTTCGATCGGGGCGGCGAAGATTGGCGGTATCGTGGCCAATAATTCCAGCGGTATGTGTTGTGGCACCGCGCAGAACAGTTACAAGACGCTGGCCGGCATGCGCATGGTACTGGCCGATGGCACGGTGGTGGACAGCGAAGATGCCACCAGCGTCGCGGCATTCAGGCAGAGTCACGCCAGGCTGCTGCACCAGTTGGCAGAGCTGGGGCGTGAAACCCGCGCCAATACCGAACTGGCCGCCAGGATTCGTCACAAGTACCGGCTTAAGAACACCACCGGTTTCTCCCTCAACGCGCTTGTGGACTATGACCAGCCGCTGGATATTCTCACTCATCTGATGGTCGGCTCCGAGGGCGCGCTGGGCTTTATCAGTTCGGTGACCTATGACACCGTGCCGGACCATCCGCACAAGGCCTGTGCGCTGGTGGTATTTCCGGATGTGGAAAATTGCTGCCGGGCTGTGACCATGCTCAAGCAGCAACCGGTATCGGCGGTGGAACTGTTGGACAGGCGCAGCCTGCGTTCGGTCGAACACAAACCCGGCATGCCGGCATGGGTGAAAGAGCTGTCACCCACGGCTTGCGCGCTGCTGATCGAATCGCGCGCCGCCAGCCAGACACTGCTGCATGAGCAGGTTGAGGCGGTCAGGGCTGCGATCGGCCGCTTTCCGGTGGAGAAACTGGTCGACTTCAGTGAGGATCCGGTAACCCATGAGCAGCTGTGGAGGATTCGCAAGGATACCTTCCCGGCGGTCGGCGCTGTGCGCGAGACGGGCACCACGGTGATCATCGAGGATGTGACCTTTCCGGTCGAGCGGCTGGCAGAAGGCGTCAACCGACTGCTGGATCTGCTGGAAGCGCATCACTATGACGAGGCGATACTTTTCGGCCATGCGCTGGAGGGCAACCTGCACTTCGTGTTCACCCAGAGCTTCGACGAGCAGGAGCAGATTGCCCGGTATGAGGCTTTCATGGGAGAGGTCGCGCAACTGGTGGCCGTGGAGTTTGGTGGGGCCCTCAAGGCCGAGCATGGGACGGGGCGCAATATGGCACCCTTCGTCGAACTGGAATGGGGCGATAACGCTTATCGACTGATGTGGAAGATCAAGCGCCTGCTCGATCCCAAGGGAATCCTCAATCCGGACGTGGTGCTCTCTGAAGACCCGCAGATCCACCTGAAGAATCTCAAACCGATGCCGGCTGCCGATGGCATCGTCGACAAATGCATCGAATGCGGTTTCTGCGAGCCGGTATGTCCCTCCAATGGTCTGACGCTCACACCGCGCCAGCGCATCGTCATCTGGCGTGACATCCAGGCCAGGAAACGGGCTGGCGTGGATACCGGGGAGATCGAGCGACTGTTCCATTACCATGGCATCGATACCTGTGCCGCCACCGGTCTCTGTGCCCAGCGCTGTCCGGTTGGTATCAACACCGGTGACCTGGTACGCAAGCTGCGTGGCCAGCAGGCTGACAAGACCGGCACCGCCAACTGGCTGGCCAACAACTTCGCGGCAGCGTTGCAGGGAGCACGCTTCATGCTGCATGTAGCCAAGGGGGCGCACACCATCATGGGTACCCGGGGGCTCGAAAGGGCTTCTTCGGTGATCGCAAGGGCTAGCCGGGGGCATGTACCGCAATGGACACCGGCGATGCCGCAGCCGGTGCAACGGCTGAGTCTGCCGCAGCTGCCGTCCCGGGATGCACGCCCTCGAGTGGTCTATCTGGCCGCCTGTGTCTCCCGTGTCATGGGTCCTGCGGCACAGGACCGTGAGCAGGAGTCACTGCTGGATGTCAGTCATGCTCTATTGGAGAAAGCCGGCTACCAGGTCGTCTTTCCCGACAGCCATAGCCATCTTTGCTGTGGGCAGCCCTTCGCCTCCAAAGGCTACCCGGAGCAAGCCGAGAGTAAACGCCAGGAAACCCTTAACGCCCTGCTCAAGGCCAGCCGAGGCGGGATCGACCCGATCTATTGCGACACCAGTCCCTGCACCCTGCGGCTGGTCCAGGAGTTGGCCGACGAACGTCTGCAGATCTATGACCCGGTGCGCTTCATCCGCACCCATCTGTTGGAGCGACTGCACTTCGTACCCCAGGCTGCGCCCATCGCGGTACACATCACCTGTAGCACTCAGCATCTGGGGGAGGCGCAGGCATTGATTGACATCGTCCGACGCTGCACCCAGGACCTGGTGATTCCCGAGGGCATTCACTGTTGTGGCTTCGCCGGAGACAAGGGGTTTACCACGCCTGAGCTGAACGGTCACGCCCTGCGGAGCCTGAAAGATGCCGTCCACCTGTGCACGGAAGGTATCTCCACCAGCCGCACCTGCGAGATCGGCCTGTCCCATCACAGCGGGATCGACTATCACAGCCTGGTTTATCTGGTTCATCGCGTCACCAGGCCCCGCTCGTTCAGGGTCAAACGGCAGGAGAGGGCCATGGAGGAGTTGAGCTGAGTGCCGCTTGGACCTGCGGTTATCCCGCAGGACTCTGGAGGTTGTACATTGTTGCGCCCTGGAAGCTGATCTATTCTCCCCAGCAATTGATTCGCTACCGACCGGAGTAAAAGATGGATTGGCGAGGCAGGCGGCAGAGCCGCAATATCGAAGATCGCCGCGGGCAACCGTTGCAGGGCAGCGGTGGGGGTGCCGGGCTGCTGCTTGTGCTGCGCCTGCTGCCCTGGCTGCTGGGTACCCGCGCTGGGCGCATCATGCTGGGGCTGGGTGTGGTGGTGTTCTTCGGCGCGCGGATGCTGGGCATCGACCTGCTGCAACTGGCCGGAGGGCCTGGCGCCCAGCAGAGCTATACATTCACCGAGCAGGAACAGGAGCTGGCCGAGTTCGTGTCCGTGGTATTGGCAGATACCGAGAGCACCTGGCAGAAGATCTTCGCTGAGTCCGGCATGCGCTATGAGGAGCCGGTGCTGGTGCTGTTCAGCCAGCGTGTCGCATCAGCCTGCGGCTCGGCCAGTGCGGCGGTTGGCCCCTTCTATTGCCCTGCGGATCGCAAGGTCTACCTCGACCTGAGTTTCTTCCAAGACCTGGATCGCCAGCTCGGTGCGCCGGGTGATTTCGCCCAGGCCTATGTGGTCGCGCATGAAGTCGGCCATCACCTCCAGACCCTGCTGGGCATCAGCCAGAAGGTGCGCGCTGCCGGGCGGGGCCAGCCGGCGGCGGTGGTCAATGGGCTGTCGGTGCGCCAGGAACTGCAGGCCGATTGCTTTGCCGGTGTATGGGGGCATGCCGCCCAGAGCTATAGCAATATGCTGGAGCCGGGCGATCTGGAGGAAGCACTGCAGGCCGCCGCTGCCATCGGTGACGATCGCCTGCAGCGGCGCGGTGGCGGCGAGGTGGTGCCGGACAGCTTTACCCATGGCACTTCAGCGCAGCGGGTGGAGTGGTTCAGGCGTGGGTTCGAGAGTGGGGATATGGGGCAGTGCGATACGTTTTCGGCGAAGCTCTAGCGCAGTCCACCGCGCGGGGCTGAGCTGGCACAGCCCCGCAGGTTAAAGTGCAGATTGTTCATCATGCACGTCGGTCGGTTGTTGGGTTTATGAGATTACCGTACGGTGCAATACGCGCTCATAACCTTCATAGCCGCCGTTGGCCTTGTGCAGGACCGAGCGGTTATCCCACATGACCAACATGCCGGGCTACCATTCGTGGTTGTACTGGAATTCCGGGCGGGTCTGCCAGTTGTACAGTTCCATCAGCAGTTGATTCGCTTCGTCCTCGGCCATGTCCTCAACGCCGATGATGTAGCCGACACATCCGAACAGGGTCTCTTCGCCAGTTTCAGGGTGCTTGCGGATAATCGGGTGAGCCTGGGTGTCATAGGCGGACTCGGATGTCTTGATCTTGAACCCGCGCTCCTTGCCACTTTCCTTCTCGCCATCGCCATAGGCACCCGTCGGAGCATATGCTCGGCGCGCCGAATGGATGGCGTTCTTGCCCTCGAGGCGGCTGCGCAGTTCCTGGGGCATCTCCTGCAGAGCCTTCTTCTGATTCACGAAGTCGGTGTTGCCGCCATGCGGAGGAATGGTGATGCCGTACAGGATGGTTGCCGATGGAGGATTGGCGCCGAAGCTCCAGTCGGTATGCCAGGCGTCGGCAAAAATCGGCGTGGTTTCGTCTGCGGCACGGCGCAACTCGATGATGTTCGGATTGTCGTCCAGCGAGGCAATATAAGGGTCGCCAGCGAATGAGCCGAAGTAGAGGCTGAAGCGTTCAAGGTCCGCATCGCTGATGTCCTGCCCGGTGAAAACCAGTACCTGGTGTTGCAGCCAGGCTGCGCGCAGGTTCTCGATGGTCGCCTGGTCCAGTTCCTTGGACAGGTCCAGGCCTGCCACTGTTGCTCCGCAT
>DXBL01000072.1 GCA_019116555.1 Candidatus Pseudomonas excrementavium | reverse complement strand
CACTGTGGTTTGGGCGCCAGCGGCGGGTTCATATGGGTGGCGCTGAGGGTTTCCGACAGGCCGTAGCCCTCGGAATACCGCAGCCCCAGCTGGCCCTCCAGCTTGGCGGCAATGGCCGCCGGCATGGCGGCGCCGCCGCCGCCGATGGCCTGCAGGCTGCTGATGTCGTACTTGTCTATCTCCGGATCGGACAGCAGATCCACCACCATGGTCGGTATATTGCGCCAGGCGGTAATGCCGTGGCGCTCGATCAACCGCGCTGCGGTGCGGCGGTCCCAGCGGGTCATGATCACCTGGGTGGCACCGAGATAGATGGCGGCATTCATGCACACCTGCATGCCGGTGACATGGAACATCGGCACTGACACCAGCTGTACGCTGCCGTGCTGGCTGTTGCCCCACACCGAAGGATAGACCGTGGTGGCCATGGCGCTGTGGTGGGTATGGGCGCAGCCCTTGGGGTTGCCGGTGGTGCCGGAACTGTAGGGGATCACGCACAGATCGTCCGGGCCGGCAGTCAGCGGCCCCGGTTCATAGGCGGCGTCCAGTGCCTGTTGCCAGGCGGTGAGACCGTCGCGCTGGGGTATATCGGCTGCCAGCGTGACCGCCTCGGGCAGTTCGAGGTCGGTTGGTTCGCGTACGTATTCACCATAGGCGCTGACCACCACTTCGCGCAGACCGGTGGCGCCCAGCAGATCGCTGATATTGTCCAGCAGCTCGCGACCGCAGAGAGCAATCTGCGCCTCGGTGTCGGCGATCAGGTATTCCAGTTCGGCCTTGCGGTTCATCGGGTTGACCGGCACGACCACCGCGTTGGCCCGCAGAATGGCATAGAAACCGATGACGAATTGCGGGCTGTTCTGCATGTACAGCAGCACCCGATCGCCCGCCTTGACCCCGGCATGCTGCAGATACCCGGCCAGCGCCTCGGTCTGGCGCTCGAGTTCGGCATAGGTCAGCGTAGAGCCGTAGTAGATGATGGCGGGGTGTTGCGGATAGCGCAGCGCAGAAATGGTCAGATTGGTATACAGACTGGTGGCCGGCAGATCGAGAAAATGCGGTACCAGCTCAGGCCAGACGGCGTAATGACGATCGAACATACGCGAGGGCTCCGTGGGCGGTTTTATCATTGTCGAGCCCCTCAGCTAAGCATGTCCTGCGCCATGGGCAAACCGTCAGAACCCACGGTGTTGACGGATCATAAGCGCGACCGTTGCTCAGGGCAGATACAGCCGGAACTCGCCGCCACCGAGCCGCCCGCCATTGCTCAGCTCGATGTAGCCATGGCGCCCATCGCGCTGGTGCAGCCGGGCAATGCACTGGCCGAAATACAGCCCCAGCCCGGTGCTGCCCTGGGTGACATCCGCATCCCGGGTGCCGCTGCTGTAGCGGCCCAGCATATCGGCGGGATAACCCTGGCCGTCATCACTTATCGCGATCATCAACTGGCTGTCTTCCATTGCGGCATGCAGGTGAATGGTCGAGCGAGTGTAGCGGATGGAGTTGTTGATCACATTGGCGATCACCGAACCGATGAGCTCTTCATCCATGAAATGCAGCAGCTCATCATTCTCCAGGCTATAGCTGCTGCTGATGTGGCGCGCCTGCAGAATCTCGGTATGCCGGGCCAACTGCGCCTGCAGCAGATCGTCCACCTCCACCCAGTCGGGGCGCAGCGGCAGGGCGTTGATCTGCAGTTTATACAGGCCGAGCATCTGCATGAGCATGCCGTTGAGGCGCAGGGATTCATATTCGATCACCCCCCGTTCACCGGACTGCGCCAGTTCCGGCGGCAGCCGCTCGACCCACTGCGTCCAGCTCTGCATCATCAGCGTCAGGGAGTTCTTCATGTCGTGGACGGTGGAAGCCAGTACCGTGGAGAAGTCCAGCCCTTCGCTATCGTTGTCGTTCATAACTGCTCCAGTCGCTCACGGAGCTTGCGATAGCGCTCGCGGCGGTGATCATTGACGGGCATGCCGGCGGCCTGCTGCAGACAGCGTTCGCATTCGGCCAGCAGCTCCGGCTCGGGATTGGCAGCGACCAGGCGCAGCAGCGACTGCGCCGTATTTAACGCGAAACTGATATTGCGCGGCTGGCTGGTCAGGGCCTGGCGGAACAGCTGCAGCGCCTGGGTATAGTTTTTCTGCTGGTACAGCTGGATGGCCTGGCGATTCCACTCCAGCGCCTGGGAGCCGGCGGCGAGAATGTCCGGATTATCGGTATGCCGGGCGATATCGGCCAATACCGTGGGGTCGTCACCGTACATCTCGACACAGGTGGCCAGTACCGTATCGGCCGGCCCGGCCTGATCCAGATCACGCAGTTGCCCGGCCACCTGCAGGGCTACCTCGGCATCGAAGAAGTTCTCCAGCTGCGCGACATCAGCCGCCACCTGCTCTGCCAGCCGGCGCGCTTCCGCCGCATGACCGGTCTTGTCCAGGGTCCGGGCCTGCATCAGGCGTGAACGCACCGACAATGCCGGGTCGTTGCGCCAGGTCTTGTCCAGTTCACCCAGGGTCTGACGAATTTCCGCCGCGGCCCGTTGACCGAGCGCCGCATCCCCGGCCTGGGCGGTGAGGCTGGAGGCCAGATTCAGGTGATTCTCGGGGTTGCGAAACAGCGAGTTGCGGCCCAGGTCGACAGCCTGGCGAAAGGCCCGGGCGGCCTGCTCATGATCATTGTTGCGCTGCGCCACCAGGCCCATGCGTTCCTGACGCTGCAGCGAATTGGGCGAGATACGCAGACCCTGCTGCAAGTGCTGCTGGGCCTCCTCCTGATTGCCGCGGGCAAGTTCGGTGGCTGCCAGGCCGTCGTACAGCGCCGGGATCAGTGGGAACTGCCGGATACCGTCCTGGTACAACGCCAGCGCCTGGTCCAGTTGGCCGCTCTCACGCCACAGGTCGGCCAGCGCCACCAGCGCCCAAGGCAGCGGTCGTTCGCTGATCAACGACTGCAGCAGACGTTCCTGATCCTGCCGTCGGCCCAGCGCGGCCAGTGCCGCCACCTGATACCGGCGGCACTGTGGAGCGTAACGGGGATGCGCTGCCATCACCTGGGCACAGGCTGCCAGAACCGCCATATGGTCGGCGCGCAGCTGCGCATCCAGCACCGGATGCAAGACCGTCTTCATCGCGATCAGCTTGTCCAGTCGCTGCTGCAGGCTGGCCAGGTTGAAAGGCTTGGTCAGATAACTGTCGGGCTCACATTCCAACGCGGCCATGACCATCGCCTGACTGCTTTCGGCAGAAATGATAATGAAGATGCAGTGCGGGCTGAGCAGTTTGTCATGGTGCAGTTCTTCCAGCACCTGCTGACCGTTCTTGCCCTTGCCGAGGTTGTAATCATGGAGGATGACGTCATAGGTGTGCTTGCGGCACAGCGCCAGGGCTTCCTCGCCATTGACCGCCGCATCGATATGCGCCACGCCCATCTGCCGCAGCATGCCGGTGAGCGCCGAGCGGAAATCGGTGAAGTCATCCACGATGAGAAA
>DXBL01000005.1 GCA_019116555.1 Candidatus Pseudomonas excrementavium | reverse complement strand
CAACAGCTGGGCCTCGCTGAGTCTGATGACCGAGTGGGACTACACCAGCAGCTCGGACGAAAAGAGTCGCAACGAGACCCGCTACAAGGTCGGCTTCGGCGTCAACTGGTGACGCCTGGCCGGCAGACCATTACAGACGCAGGCCGCCATCGAGTTCCAGAATACGGCCGCTGTAGTAGTCGTTCTCAAACAGATAAGCGGCCGAATGGGCGATTTCTTCCGGCTTGCCCATGCGCCGCAGGGGAATCCCGGCGGTCATCTTTTCCAGCGCTTCGGGCTTCATGCCACCGGTCATTTCGGTCTCGATGAAACCCGGGGCGATGCCGGCCACGCGAATGCCGTAGCGCGCCAGTTCCTTGGCCCAGACCACGGTCAGGGCGGCCACCCCGGCCTTGGCGGCGGAGTAGTTGGACTGGCCCATATTGCCGGCGCGGGAGATCGACGAGATATTGATGATCAGTCCCTGGCTGCCCAGCTCGACCATCTTTGCCGCGACTTCGCGGGTGCCGAGGAACACGCCGGTCAGGTTGACGTCGATCACCGACTGCCACTGGCTCATGCTCATTTTCTGGATCTGCCCGTCCTTCGCCTTGAGCAGCAGGCCGTCACGCAGGATGCCGGCATTGTTGATCAGACCGTTGAGGGTACCGAAATCATCCGCCACCTGATTGACCATGGCGGTCACCTGGTCTTCATTGGCGACGTTGCAGACATAGGCGCGGGCGTCGCCGCCGGCCGCCTTGCAGGCACTGACTGCCTCGTCCAGGCGAGTCTGATCCAGATCCACCAGCGCCAGGCGCGCACCACGCCCGGCGAGGTACTCGGCCATTGCCCGCCCCAGACCCTGGCCACCGCCAGTCACGATGATGACGCTATCTTTCAGTTGCATGCCGCTACTCCTGTTCTGGATTGTTGTTGATTCCCGGCCGCAAGAATGCAACAAGCGGGCGGCATTATGAATACCCTGGATGCAAAATGAGTCACTCATTGACTTGATCTGGTGCGCTCGTGCTGCACCGGGAGCCGGACTTGAAACCCACTCCGGTAACCCCATATAGGAACTTTGTCACCATTCACGAGGTTGTCATGCCCTTGTTGCGCATATTGCTGTTGGCACTGCCGCTGATCGAACTGGCGAGCCTGATTCTGCTCGGTCAGCAGGTGGGGGTGGGCTGGACGCTGTTGTGGGTACTCTTCACCGGGGTTGCCGGTCTGATGCTGATCCAACGTAACGGTTGGGGCATGTTGCAGCGTCTGCAGCAGCAGATGGTCACCAATCGCAGTCCCTTCAATGTACTCAAATCGGGCATGTGGGGCGTACTGGCCGGGGTGCTCATCGCCTTCCCCGGTCTGGTCAGCGACGTGCTGGCGATCCCTTGCCTGATCCTGGCGCTGGTGCACCGCGGTGGCGGTTCCGGCCCGGATGACCAGAACGGTCCGCGGGTGTACCGGCGCGGTGAGCACACCATTATCGAAGGTGAGTGGGAGCCCGGTCGCGCCACGCCCGGCGAGGATGATCCGCGTTTGAACAAGCCATGAAAATTTTGTCGCGGGGCCCTTGAAAAGGTTTTGCCGGGCCCCATAAACAATGCACCAGTTTTACAGGCGCCCATTGCGGGAGCCTGTGTTGGATAAGGCCGCAGCTTCGGCGCGGCCTTCAGGCCCAGGCCTGATTAACTTGAAATGCCGGCAAGCCGGCCTTTGACATTCATTTGGGAGACTCACAACGATGAAAATCCGTCCGTTACACGATCGCGTTGTCGTTCGTCGCAGCGAAGAAGAAACAAAAACCGCTGGCGGTATCGTTCTGCCTGGCTCTGCAGCAGAAAAACCGAACACCGGCGTAGTCCTTGCTGTTGGTACCGGGCGTCTGCTGGACAATGGTGAAGTGCGTCCGCTGGCCGTCAAAGAAGGCGACAAGGTTGTTTTCGGACCGTACTCCGGCAGCAGCACCATCAAGATCGATGGCGAAGAACTGCTGATGATGAGCGAATCCGAAATCTACGGCGTGCTGGAAGGCTGAAGCCCACCAGTCCGATCCCTGAACGAATTCATTTGAAGGAAAGTGAAAATGGCTGCTAAAGAAGTATTGTTCGACGTTGCCGCGCGCAACAGAATGCTGGAAGGCGTCAATGTACTGGCCGATGCCGTCAAGTCCACCCTGGGTCCGAAGGGCCGCAACGTCCTGATCGAGCGCAGCTTCGGCGCGCCGCTGATCACCAAGGACGGCGTTTCCGTCGCCAAGGAAATCGAACTGAAAGACCGCTTCGAGAACATGGGCGCCCAGCTGGTCAAGGACGTTGCCTCCCGCGCCAACGACGACGCCGGTGACGGCACCACTACCGCTACCGTACTGGCCCAGGCCATTGTCACCGAAGGTCTGAAGGCCGTTGCTGCTGGCATGAACCCGATGGACCTGAAGCGCGGCATCGACAAGGCCACCGTTGCTGTGGTTGCCGAGCTGAAGAACCTGGCCAAGCCCTGCGCCGACTCCAAGGCCATTGCCCAGGTGGGCACCATCTCCGCCAACTCCGACGACTCCATCGGCAAGATCATTGCCGAAGCCATGGACCGCGTTGGCAAGGAAGGCGTGATCACCGTTGAAGAAGGTTCCGGCCTGGACAACGAACTGTCTGTCGTAGAAGGCATGCAGTTCGACCGCGGCTACCTGTCTCCCTACTTCGTCAACAAGCCGGAAACCATGTCCGCCGAGCTGGACAACCCGTACATCCTGCTGGTTGACAAGAAGATCTCCAATATCCGCGAAATGCTGCCGGTACTGGAAGCCGTTGCCAAGGCTGGTCGTCCGCTGATGATCGTTGCTGAAGACGTTGAAGGCGAAGCGCTGGCGACTCTGGTGGTCAACAACATGCGCGGCATCGTCAAGGTTGCTGCGGTCAAGGCGCCGGGCTTCGGTGATCGCCGCAAGGCCATGCTGGAAGATATCTCCATCCTCACCGGTGGTACCGTCATCAGTGAAGAAGTCGGCATGAGCCTGGAAACCACTGGTCTGGAGCACCTGGGTCAGGCCAAACGCGTGCAGATCAACAAGGACAACTCCACCATCATCGATGGTGCCGGTTCCCAGACTGATATCGAAGCCCGCGTTGCGCAGATCCGCAAGCAGGTTGAAGAAACCACTTCCGATTACGACAAGGAAAAACTGCAGGAGCGTCTGGCCAAGCTGGCTGGCGGTGTTGCGGTCATCAAGGTCGGCGCCGCTACCGAAGTGGAAATGAAAGAGAAGAAACACCGCGTTGAAGACGCGCTGCACGCTACTCGTGCCGCCGTTGAAGAAGGCGTGGTACCTGGCGGTGGTGTGGCCCTGGTGCGCACCCTGGTGGCTTTCGAGAACCTGGTTGGTGACAACGAAGATCAGAACGTCGGTATCAAGCTGCTGCGTCGCGCCATCGAAGCGCCGCTGCGCCAGATCGTCACCAACGCTGGTGAAGAAGCCGCTGTGGTATTGCAGGCTGTGCGTGCCGGTGAAGGCAACTATGGCTACAACGCTGCTACCGGTGAGTACGGCGACATGATCGAAATGGGTATCCTCGATCCGGCCAAGGTAACCCGTAGCGCGCTGCAAGCCGCTGCTTCCGTTGCCAGCCTGATGATCACTACCCAGGCGATGATTGCCGAGCTGCCGGAAGACAAGCCGGCCATGCCCGACATGAGCGGTATGGGTGGCATGGGCGGTATGGGCGGCATGATGTAAGTCGCTCCCCGCGCAGCACCGAAACCCGCCCCTGATTCAGGGGCGTGTTTTTTTGTTTCTGTCTCCTGAGCGAGCTGGCGAAGAAGGCCTCGTGTAAGACATTGGCTATGTTCTGTGTAAGTATTATCAGTCACTTGTCGTGAGCAGAATAGGATTTTTGTCTGTGGAAAAATAGTAACCAATTGAAATTAATCATAAATATTTATCATAGCCCTAACGGGTGAGACGATTTTTGATATTGATCGGGGATCGTTTCCGGGTACTATGTGTCCATGCGCGACGGAATGCGCTGCTCGGCAGGGAGCTTGAGCCAAGGGAGCATCAGGATGGTGACAGTCGGGATGACTGGGTCATGGACGGCAGTAGGGATAGAAAAAGTGGGGGCGGATTATTCCGCCCCCTTTTTTT
>DXBL01000071.1 GCA_019116555.1 Candidatus Pseudomonas excrementavium | reverse complement strand
CAACAGCTGCTCGGGCCGACACTACACTTGTCAGCATGCCAAGGAGTATGCTGATCAGTGTCTTGGTGCCGATTCTCATGGGTTAGCTCCCCGAACAGACAGAAAGATCTGTTGTGGCAGCCAGACCCTAGGGCCTGTTCCCGTTTCATTCGTCTCTGCGCCGGCGCCGGTTTTTGCGCGAGGCAAGGCGCGAGATGCGAGGTTTGGTGGGCCAAATAAGCATCGAGCAACGCAGCATCGCGCAAAAACAGGCCCGGCCCTTCGGGTTGCGCGTAAAAACTCGCCATGCGTCGTTGTGGGACTTGGCAAGGGAATACCATTGCCTGCACCCCACGCCTAGCCTGGCGAGTTTTTACGCGGCAACGCGCAGGCGAAGGAAACGGGAACAGACCCTAGCATAGACGTCGGCGAGCAGTAGCGGGATACGCCTGGTTTCAGTTCAGGGCGTTTCAGGTTCTCAGCGCGCCGCTGCGGAAAAACTCGAGATTGGCATCAATGCTTCGGGCAGCGTTGTCGATGTTCCATGCGGCGCCGTGCTCCTGACGCTGCAGATGATCGGCCAGCCGCCGCAGGGTGCCGGCGCTGGCTGCGGGTTGCTGGCGCAGTCGTGTCAGGCGTTGCAAGGCGAGATCGGCACGCCGCGCGGTGGGCGTTCCCGGTTGTGCCTTGCGGATCTGTTGCAGGCTCTGAATCGCATTGCCTGCCGCCAGCACCGCAAGGGCGCCGCTGGTCACTGGCGGCAACGGCTCACCGCTGCGGCTGACGCTCTGGATCAGCTTCAGCAGGCGATGGTACAGACGTGCCTGCCAGACCGCATGGCGGCCGCTGGATCGCTCTTCAGCGGCCATCGAGCTCACCTCATCGAGCATCATATCGGTCAGGTGGATGCGGCGGCGGCGGGCGTCGGCCGGCCATACGGTGCGGAAGGTGAGGTAGGCGAGCAGGGGGCCGGACACCACCACCAGTGCCAGGCTCAACGAGGCATTGAAACTGCTGCTGAGCGGATAGACCGGGTGGGATAGCAGCAACAGGGCCATGACGTAGTCGATGGATCCGATGTTGAGGCGGTTATGACCGAAGAGCAGGGCCACCACCAGCAGGAAGGGAACCAGGGTCGCTACCAATTGCCACTCCGCATGCAACTGCGGCCAGACCAGCCAGTGACAGCTCAGGGCCGCCGCGGCGCCAGCCAGCTGCCACCAGAAGATGCGGCCCATGATGTGGTAGGGCGTCTCGAAGTTCGAGAACAGCGCAATCATCACTGACACACCGAGCATCACATAGGCGCCGACCGACCAGCCGGTCACGACCCAGGCTGCGCCCACCAGCAGCAAGCCAGTTGCGCGCAGCATCGCATGACGCGCCCCGGTCCAGTCGCGATGCAGCACGATCGCTGCTGCGAATGGTTGCCAGATCGCCATTCCCGTCGGTCATGGCGGCGTTTTCCCGCAGACTGTCCAGCAGTTGGCGAAGGATCTGAGAGGTCACCGCATCCTGCGCGCACAGCGCCAACCCGATCTCCAGGGCGCGCGTCCCACCGCGATCAGCGGCATTATCAGCCACGGCGTGCGCCGCCCGCTCCAGTGCGGCGGCCAGCTCGGCATTGGCTGGCAGATTGCGCGCGCTGCG
Organism: Candidatus Pseudomonas excrementavium; assembly: GCA_019116555.1. Taxonomy (GTDB): domain Bacteria; phylum Pseudomonadota; class Gammaproteobacteria; order Pseudomonadales; family Pseudomonadaceae; genus Halopseudomonas; species Halopseudomonas excrementavium. The sequence goes on along the minus strand of DXBL01000071.1, from coordinate 2,938 downwards.
CAGCCAGTACACGCAACCTACCTGGGCCTGCACCATCGCTCGCAGGCCACGTATGCTGCGATGGCTGCGCAGTGAGCCGGCGGCGCTGGTATCGAACAGCTGCTCGGTCTGGGCGATATCCTGCAGCAGCTGATGAGCCAGTTCGGCGCGTGGGGTGCTATCCGTTCCGGCGAAGCGCGCAGCCATGGCCTGCAGAATCTGTGCGGTGCTGCGGCGTACCCGCCCGGCCAGTTCGTCCTCTGCCCGGCGCGGAGTGAAGATCAGCCCGACCAGCAAGCCCACCAGAATACCAGTGAGCACCGTTGCCAGACGATCAGCGCCCAGCAGGAAGATCTGCCCGGTCGGTTGCTGGGTATTGAGCAGCGCCACCATGCTCGCCGAATAGCCCGACAGCAGGGTGCCAGAGGCAAGCAGCCCGCTGAGCAGATTGCTGGCGCCGACGCAGAGACCTACCCAGAGCGACAGGCCCACCACCATCAGCGGCAGGTTGTCGCCGCACAGCATTACCAGCATGATCCCGAACAGCGTGCCGATCAGGGTACCGATGGCGCGGAAGAAGCTCTTTTCCAGCAGCATTCCGCGTACCGGCTGGGAGACGGCCCAGACGGTCATCGCTGACCACTGGGGATGCTCAAGGCCGATAAGCCAGGCCAGGGTCATGGCCAGGGCGGAGGCGAGGGCAGTGCGCAGGGCGAAGTTGAACCGGGGGATATCGAAACCAAGCCGGGTAAGCGCGTGCGTGGCGGACAGGGTATTACTCATCGCGCGCGCTTGCGCCCATCAGCAGCAGACGTTGCTGGATGATCTCGAAACTTTCCATCATGACCTGAAGCTGGCGGTCATCCAGATCCTGCAGCATCTCCTGCTCGATCCTTTGCAGGTGATCACGGATGGTGGTGACGGCTTCGCGCCCGGCGGCGGTGAGCATCACCAGTTTGATGCGGCGATCGCCGGGGGCAGGGCAGCGCTGGATATGGCCTCGGCTTTCCAAGGTATCCAGCAGGCGCACCAGGCTGGAGCCGTCGATGCCGACCAGCGCCGCCAGTTGCTTCTGGCTGACGCCGTCACCGGATTCATCCAGGTGGATCAATGGCGACCAGCTGATATCGGCGAGGCCGGCCGCCGCCATTTTCTGATCGATGGTGCGCCGCCAGAGACGAGAAAGCATGGAGAAGCGGATACCGAAACGGCTCCATTGGGATAATAGATGCATGGCAAATGGTTTGAATTCAATTGACTGGAATGCAGTCTTACCATCGCCAGGGCAAACCGGCTAGATCTGTACGCAGCGTCATCGAGCGCAGACACTTTTCGTGCAGAGCTTACCGCTTAGAGCCAGGGGCCGGTGCGGAAGGTGGTGCCGACGATGACAAAGGCCACACCGAGAGTAGTGATCAACCGAATGCGCAGCGCCATGGCCGGTAGGGTGTCGGCCGACAGCCGAGGGATGACGCGTAATCTGGCATCCATCGCCACGGCCAGGGTCAGCGCCAGCAAGGTCAGTTTCAGCAGGATCAGCCGGGTGACGAAATTATCCGCGGCAAACCAGGAGCCGATATCCGGTATCAGCGTATGGGCGAGCCAGAGGCCGGACAGCACCTGGATCACCAGCGCCGTCATGCCCCATTTTTCATAGGCCGACTCGAACGCCAGCAGGTCGGCTACCGAGCGTTCCCGCAGGATCTTCGGCAGCAGGGCCAGTGCCAGAACCAGATGGCCGCCGGTCCAGACCGTGGCGGACAGGATGTGCAAGACCAGAACATATTTGTACACGGGTGTTTTCCTTGAAACAGCTGGGTTGACCGCTCAATCAGTGTGCCGAGGTCGGGCTGTCCGCCGCCTCATCACGTTCGCGGCGGCGGGAGAAGTCGTTCTCGGAGAACACCTCGGTTAGGATCGCCTGCTCGATGAAGTTGCGTTCACCGGCCTTGGCGGGAATCCGCACGGTCAGATGAATCTCGCCAGCGGTCGGCACCTGGATGGTCACCCGCGGATCGACCGAGGGCATCATCAGGCCGCGCTGATTGCCGATCTTGCTCATGTAGCGCCGCACCAGTTCAAGGTAGGGTTCGCAATGCCGCGTGGCGGAGGCCAGCAGTGCCTCCTGGGCCGCCTGCCAGTTGTCCTCGCGCTTGAAAGGGACGGTGAATACATGAAAGTCATAATGGGTGGTGAAGCTTTCGTTGATCACCGGCTCGGAGACGAACAGGGCGTTGGGAATGACGATCCGGCGGCCGGTGCGCTGGTGCAGATGCTTGCCCGGCCCGACTTCCAGGATGGTGGTCGCCAGCAGGCTCTGGTCGATCACGTCACCGCGCAGATCCTTGACCTGGATGCGGTCGCCGAGCACGAAGGAGCGCGAGCCACTCTTGAGGATCGAGCCGGTGAAACACAGGATCAATTCCTTTGTCGCCACCACGAACGCCACGGCAATGGCGACGATGGACAGAGCCAGTGTGCGCAGTTCCTCGCCCCAGATCATCACCAGGCCGAGCAGCAACAGCAGCAGGAAGCCGTTACGCGAATTGACCAGCCATTTGCCGCGCAACTCCGGTGAATGCACGGAGCGCTGGATGAAGCGCGTGGTCAGCGCCCGCAGGATGAAGACCACCACCATCAGAATGGCCGAACTGGCCAGCAGGCTCAGCACCGCGTCGGAAATGACGAAGTTGTTCGGTAGCCAGTCCACATTGTCAAACATGTTGCGTATCCCAGTTGCAGTCAGGCAAGAATGATCTGCTGTCATCGCTCCGGCGTCAATCGATGGCCGCGAGACTCGCAGGGCCTGCTCCGGATGAATGACGCCTGCGCAGGGGTGACGGGGGCACACCCCGTCATCCTTCGCGAAGGCGAAGGATCCATCGGCCGCTCCGAGTACACCGGAACGCTGGATCCTCGGCCTGCGCCGAGGATGACAATATGGGGGAGTGAGGATGAC
>DXBL01000070.1 GCA_019116555.1 Candidatus Pseudomonas excrementavium | reverse complement strand
GATGAGTTCATCCATGCGGTAATGGGGAAACGGCTCGTTGCGATGCAGACCTGCCGGCGGGCGCAGGTCGAGCAGCTCCGGGCCGCTGACGCGCAGATCCAGCGGCAGATGTTCGGGAATGCCCCCGGGCTGATAGCGGACCCAACCGGTCTGCCCTTCCAGTCCGGCAACCAGGGCATCCCCCTCCTGACGCGTCGCGCGCACCGCCGACAGCGGAAAACCCCGCACCCGCACGCCGCCATGACGGACATCCGCCAGGCTGTCGGTGAGCAAGTCCTCGAGGCATTGCTGCACGGCTCGCTGCTGCTGCGGTGCGACCTGGTCCACCTTGGTGGCGCACACGGCCAACTGGCTGATGCGTGGCCGGAACAGCCGACCGAGCAGGCTGTCGCGGCCGTAACGGAAGCTCTGCAGCACCGCCTCCAGCGCGGCTTTCAGATCGGTCAGGGCGGCCTGTCCGGCATCCATCGGGCCGAGCATGTCGACCAGCAGGATCTGCCGGTCCAGCCGACTGAAATGCTCATCATAGAAGCCCTTCACCACATAATCGCGGTAATAGCGGAAGCGCGCCTCGCAAACGGCCCACCAGCTTCCCGCCGGCCCCTGGGTATGGCGATTGCCGCTGAGCAGCGGGACGAACAGCAGCATCTCTGCGGCGATACCGCTGCCCGGCAGCAGAAAGCGCCCCGGCTGATTGCGCGACAGGCCCGCCTCGCTGCGGCTGCGCTGCAGGAACTCGGTCCAGGCCGCGGCCAGCTCCGCCAGGCGCTGTTCTTCCTCGGGTGCCAGCGGATCGATTGCTGCCAAGGCCTCACGCAGCGGCCCGGCGAGACTGCGCCGGGGCTCGGCATCCAGCCAGTCGCGCATCTGCTCGCACCACTGGCCGTAATCCATGCCCAACAGCGGCAGATCGAGCAGCCACTCGCCGGGGTAGTCGAGGATCTCGATTCGCAACGAGCGGTTGCGCTGCACTCGCTGCAGCAGCCCGGTCTGGCGAAAGCGCAGGTCGATCACCACCCGCGACAGATCCCGGGTGGACTCCGGCCAGCGTGCCGGATCCCCCGCCAGCGCCTCCAGCGCCTGCAGATAAGCGAACGGCTGCTCCACCCCGTCCCGCTGCCAGCGCACCGCCTCCAGCCGATCGAAGGGCGCTCGCCGCGCCAACAAACCGCGCTGGTGGTTTTCCAGCTGGTTGATCAGGCTGGTGATGAAGGTCGTCTTGCCGGCCCGGCTGAGGCCGGTCACGCCGACTTTCACCTGTGGATTGCCCAGGCTCGTCGCCTGCTGGCGGACCTGCTCCAGCCACTGCGGTGGTTTTATTGCTGCCATGCAGGCACTCCCGAGATGGTTTATGGTCTATGGGCAGTATCGCACAACACGGACAGGGAAAAATTCAATGGCATATGCAGACACGCACAGCAAGGCAGTAGGTTATTTGCTGTGGATTTTCGGGTTCATGGGTGCCCACCGTTTCTACTACGGCAAGCCCTGGACCGGCACCCTCTACTTCTTCACCCTCGGCCTGTTCTTCATTGGCTGGATCATCGACCTGTTCCTGATTCCGGCCATGGACCGGCAGGCCGATCAGCGGTTTCGCAGCGGTCGCATCAACTTCAACCTGACCTGGATCCTGCTGACCTTCCTCGGGGTGTTCGGCGCCCACCGCCTGTACATGGGCAAATGGATCACCGCGATCATCTACTTCTTCACCGGTGGCCTGTTCCTGCTGGGTGTGCTCTATGACTACTGGACGCTGAACGAGCAGATTTCGGTCAAGAACATGGAAAAGGCCTGGTGATCACACCGGGTCGTTGCGGGTAAGCAGCTCATCGGGAAGATGCACTATCCAGTCTTCCTGCTTGGGCGGCATCTGCAGGTGATAGCCCTGGTTCTTCAGATTGTCGAGCACCTGCAATATGTCCTCCCGCGCCAGCTTGCGCTCCTCCGTCAACACCATATCCATGGCGTGCTCAGGTTTGCCAAACAGTTTCAGCAACTGCTCGGGCACTTCACGAGTGCCCTTTTCCCGGGGCACATACAGATACATGCCCTGCTTGCGCGGGCTGCGGTAGATCGAACACAGCATCTTCATGCGGGTTGCCCCTTGCTGGAGAATTGATTGGCCAGCGCCAGCAGTTCATCACCCATCAACTCGCGCCGCCAGCCAATCAACTCTGCGGGCAGAGTGTAAGGTCCGCAGGGATAGCCGGTGCGTACCATGGCTTCGAGCACCTTCTTGCGCAGCACGATTTCGCTGGCCATGCCCAGTCGCTCGGCATGCTGCTGGCCGACCTTGCGCAGAGCCTTCAGCAGCCGATTGGCATCGGCAGGCAAGGGTTCCGGCATGGGCTCGGGCCAGTTTTCAGCCGGTACTGCCAGCCCTTGCTGGACCAGTTCGATGATGGTCTGGCCGTCATGGCGAACGGTACGCGGATGCATGCCTTCCAGGCGGGCGAGCTGTTGCAGGGAGTCGGGCTGACGCTGTACCAGTGGGCACAGGGTAGACTCGCGCAACAGTCGATTGCGTGCCTGGTCCCGCTGCCGCGCCTCACGCTCGCGCCAGTCGCATAATACCTGCAGTATGGCCAGCTCCGCCGGCTTCAGCCGCCAGGCCTGCTTGATCCGCCGGTAGGCTTCGGCGGGCTCCACCGTGGTTCGCGCGTTGGCCACCAGTTCGGCGGTGTCCTCCAGCAGCCACTCGGTCAGCCCCGCCGCTTCGATACGAGGCGCCAGGATCTGATATACCGCCGCCAGGTGCACCGTGTCATCTGCCGCATACTGCAACTGACGCTCACTCAGCGGGCGTTGCAGCCAATCGGAACGGGTTTCGTCCTTGGCCAGTTCAATACCCAGCAGGTTACTGACCAGCCGGGAATAACCCATGGAAAAATCCATACCCAGAAAGGCCGCCGCCAGTTGGGTGTCGAACAGCGGCGCCGGCAGCGCACCACACAGATGCTGGAATACTTCCAGGTCCTCGCTGCAGGCATGCAGCACCTTGATCACGTCAGGGCTTTCCAGCAGTGCGACCAGCGGTGACCAGTCGGTGATCGCCAGCGGGTCGATCATGTAGGCCCGTTCGCCGTCGCCGATCTGGATCAATCCGGCAATGGGAAAGAAGGTTTCAGTGCGGACAAATTCGGTGTCCACGGCCACGAAGGGCAATTGCAACCACTGTTCACACCAGTCAGCCAATGCGGCGTCCTGGTCGATCATGAGAGGTCGGGCCTCAGTTGATGTCATAAATTTCGGTTCCTTGACCTGAGCGCACAGTATAACCGACCGGCTCTGCGACGCGGACCGCAACTTAGGGCTTGTTGACGTTTCATCGCGCAACCCGCAGGCTCCGGCGCGGTCGTGATGAAACGTCAACAGGCCCTAGGTCACTCAGCAATTGTTTTTCCTGAATATTTTTCTCCGCAAGGGTCAAGATTGACGCGCATCAACCGATACAGAGCCAGGTAACCCTAGAATGCCTGCGCACGGCAGCGATCATCAGCTCTCAGGAGTCAACATGGCGTTTTTTCAACACCTGCAGCTCAAATACAAGTTCTGGGCGGTCAACAGCGTCACCTTTGTCAGCACCGTGTTGCTGGTCCTGGTCTCGCTCTGGGTGGAACAGGATCGGATTCACGAACTGCGCCAGGAGCTGGCCCGGGAACTGCTTGTGCTGCCATCCACCAGCGCCCTGCCCTCGGGGTTGCGGTGGATGTCGACGAGCAAGGTCGCTGCAAGCGCCGGCAAATCGGCCGCCTGGCTGCCGATGGAGCAACTGGCAGTGCCGCCAACCGTCGGCGCTGTCCACGGTGCCTGGCTGATCGAGCGCGACGGTGAAGCACGGCTGCTGGGTGTCGAACGCCAGGGTTACTTTGCCCTGCTGCTGGACCGTGCGCCCCTGTATGCGGTCGTGGTGCTGGTATTGATGCTGGGTGTACTGGCGGTATCTCAACTGCTGATCTCCTTCATCACCCGCAACCTGCTGGCCCTGCGCGATGTCATGCTCACGGTGCAGGACACCGGCGACCTCACCCTGCGCGCACCGGTGGCATCGCGGGACGAGGTGGGTGCCATGGCGCAGACCTTCAATGCCATGCAGAGCGCCCAGCAGGACGTGGTGGGCACCGTGCGCCAGGCCGCC
>DXBL01000004.1 GCA_019116555.1 Candidatus Pseudomonas excrementavium | reverse complement strand
TCGTTGAAGAACTTGGTGTTGAGTGCGCCGTACGTCTGCGCATCGACGATGTTGTGCGCAACGACGAATTCCCCCCAGGCGTTATCACTGTCGGTGCCCAGCAGGGTATTGTCGAGATCGAAGATGGCCAGTGCCACGGAATGCTCCTGTTGTTGGATATGGCGAAGCTGCAAGGATAATTCAGGTGGCGGAGAAATGCTTGGCGCAGGCGGCATTTATGCAATTGCTGGGGCGCGCGTCTTTGTGGAACAATGCAGTGGAAAACAGATAAGGATACCGGCAGTGATCGACTCCGACGGCTTTCGTCCCAATGTAGGCATCATCCTGACCAATGGGTTGGGTCAGGTGCTATGGGCCAGGCGCATCGGTCAGGAGGCCTGGCAATTTCCGCAGGGCGGTATCCAGCGCAACGAAAGCCCCGAACAGGCATTGTATCGGGAGCTGCATGAAGAGGTCGGACTGCTGCCCGAAGATGTGGAAATTCTCGCCTGCACCCGTGGCTGGTTGCGCTATCGTCTGCCGCAGCGCCTGATTCGCAGTCATTCCCAGCCGGTCTGTGTCGGTCAGAAGCAGAAATGGTTCCTGCTGCGCCTGGCCTGTGAAGACGAACGGGTGTGCATGACCAAGACCGCCAAGCCCGAGTTCGATGGCTGGCGCTGGGTCAGTTACTGGTATCCGCTGGGTCAGGTGGTGGCCTTCAAGCGGGACGTATACCGGCGGGCGATGAAGGAGCTGGCACCGCGTCTGCCGCTGAGCGAGCTGACCGAATGCTGAACATGCTCAATACGCTCCGGCGTATCGTCCAGGAGGTCAATTCAGCGAAGGATTTGGCGTCCGCGCTGAAGATCATTGTGCGCCGTGTGCGCGAGGCGATGGAAACCCACGTCTGTTCCGTCTATCTGCTCAATCCCGATACCGATCGCTATGAACTGATGGCCACCGAAGGCCTGAACCAGGCCGCGGTCGGGGTGGTGAGCCTGGGCAGCAACGAAGGCCTGATCGGCTATGTCGGTATTCGCGAGGAGCCGGTCAACCTCGAAGACGCCGCCGCGCACCCGCGTTTCCGTTACTTCGCCGAGACCGGCGAGGAGCGCTATGCCTCCTTCCTGGGCGTACCCATCATCCATCACCGCCGGGTCATGGGGGTGCTGGTCATCCAGCAGAAGGAACGGCGCCAGTTCGATGAGGTGGAAGAATCCTTCCTCGTCACCATGAGCGCCCAGCTGGCCGGCGTCATCGCCCATGCCGAGGCTACCGGAGCGATGCGCGGTCTGGGCTGGAGTGGTGAGGTGATTCAGGACACCCGCTTCGACGCAGTGCCTGGCGCGCCCGGTATCGCCATGGGCCGCGCGGTGGTAATGCTGCCGCCGGCTGATCTCAAGGCGGTGCCGGACAAGGAAATCAAGGATATCGAAGCCGAGATCGCCCTGTACCGCAAGGCGGTGGAGGCGGTGCGGGTCGATATCAAGCGCCTGTCGGAAAAACTGGCAGCGCAGTTACGCCCCGAAGAGCTGGCGTTGTTCGACGTCTACCTGATGATGCTCGACGATTCCTCCCTGGGTAACGAGATCATCAAGGGCATCCGCGAAGGGCAATGGGCCCAGGGTGCCCTGCGGGATGTGATCAACGCTCATGTGGCGCGCTTCGAACTGATGGATGATCCCTATCTGCAGGAACGCGCTGCGGATATCAAGGATCTGGGCCGCCGGCTGCTGGCCTGCCTGCAGGAAGCCGGTCGCCAGCGACTGGTGTTTCCCAAGCGGACCATTCTGGTCGCCGAGGAGCTGACCCCGGCGATGCTTGGTGAGGTACCCAAGGATAGGCTGGTCGGTCTGGTCTCGGTGCTCGGTTCGGGCAGTTCTCATGTGGCTATTCTGGCGCGGGCCATGGGCATTCCCACGGTCATGGGCGCGGTGGACCTGCCATACCTGCGCATGGACAAGCTGGAGTTGATCGTCGATGGCAATGCCGGTGAGGTGTACTCCAACCCCTCCCAGGAACTGCGGCGGCATTATCGCGAGCTGATCCGCGAGGAAATGGAGCTGTCCCACGGGCTGGAGAAGCTGCGTGCCGAGCCTTGCGTGACCCTGGATGGCCACCGCGTACCGCTGTGGGTGAATACCGGCCTGTTCGCCGATATCGCCCGCTCGCTGGATCGCGGCGCCGAAGGGGTGGGGCTGTACCGGACCGAAGTGCCCTTCATGATCCAGGACCGCTTTCCCAGCGAGAAGGAACAGCAGGCCACCTACCGTGAGCAATTGCAGGCGTTTCATCCACTGCCGGTAACCATGCGCACCCTGGATGTGGGCGGCGACAAGGCGCTGAGCTACTTCCCGATCAAGGAAGACAACCCCTTCCTCGGCTGGCGCGGCATCCGCGTCACCCTGGATCATCCGGAAATCTTTCTGGTACAGATCCGCGCCATGCTCAAGGCCAGCGAGGGGCTGGAGAACCTGCGCATCATGCTGCCGATGATCAGCAGCGTGTATGAGGTCGAGGATGCGCTGCACCTGATCCACCGCGCCTACAGTGAAGTACTGGATGAAGGCGTCAAGGTACCCATGCCCCCCGTGGGGGTGATGATCGAGGTGCCGGCGGCGGTCTATCAGGCGCGCGAGCTGGTACAACTGGTGGACTTCCTATCCGTGGGCACCAACGATCTGACCCAGTATCTGCTGGCGGTGGACCGCAACAACCCGCGGGTGGCAGATCTCTACCATTCGTTGCACCCGGCGGTGCTGCAGGCCCTGCAGATCATTTCCCGGGCCTGCCGGGAGGCCGGCAAGCCGATGAGCGTGTGCGGGGAGATGGCCGGCGATCCCGCCGCCGCGGTGCTGTTGTTGGCCATGGGCTGCGATGTGCTGTCGATGAACGCCACCAACCTGCCGCGGGTCAAGTGGCTGTTGCGCCAGATCAGCCTGAGCGATGCCCAGGCCCTGCTGGAAGAAGCGCTGCAGCAGGACAACGCCTACCTGGTGCAGAG
>DXBL01000069.1 GCA_019116555.1 Candidatus Pseudomonas excrementavium | reverse complement strand
TCGATGGTTTCTGCCCAGGGGGCTTCGTTCACCACCACTGGCATCACCTGGGCGGGGAAGAAGGGACGGTTGTTGATGGGCAGCAGATATAGCTTCTGCGGGAGGCGCTTGTCAGGCAGTACCAACCCGGTTCCGGGTTGGTCACTGCCTTGCTGCTCGATGTAGTCCGGCACGGCGTCCTGATCAGTCATGAGGCACCCTAGTCTGAAATGTCGTCATACAGAGGTGGTGCCTGCGACGGGGTATTTCAATGGTGGGGCGGCAAACCAGGCTGCCGAACGGCGCCTGACCGGCTATGTTTGTGATAATGGCAGCCACGGGAGTAACCCCCATGATCACCGCAGAAGACATCCTTGGCGGCGCGTTTCTCGGCTACAGCGCCGATAATTTCATGGCCATCGTCAGTGCCCATTATGTGCAGGATGAAACAGCTTGCCTGGAGCAACTGATGCGGCTGGCCGAACCGGAGGACGTCGCTGCGGTGGCGGAACGAGCGCGGCAGTTGATCGAATCGGTACGGCGCCGTGACGATGCCGTGGACAACCTGGACGCCCTGCTGCAGCAGTACAGCCTGGATACCCGCGAGGGCATCATGCTGATGTGTCTTGCCGAAGCCCTGCTGCGAATTCCTGATGCGGCCACCGCCGATGCGCTGATTCGTGACCGGTTCAATGCGGCGCAGTGGGATCGACATCTGGGCAAGAGCGAGCATGCGCTGGTCAACGCCGCTGCCTGGGGGCTGGTGCTGACCGGCCGGGTAGTGAGTCTGGAACAATCGGATGACGGCACCCCGGGAGCGGTGCTGCGGCGCTTGATTCGCCGCAGTGGTGAACCGGTGATCCGGGCGGCCATGTTGCAGGCAATGAAGATCATGGGGCGTCAGTTCGTGCTCGGACGTACCATTGACGAGGCGCTGAAGAACGCCCGGACGCAAGCAGGGCGAGGTTACACCCATTCCTTCGATATGCTGGGCGAAGCGGCCCTGACCCGCGCCGATGCGGAGCATTACCAGCGCGATTACAGTGCCGCGATCGCCGCACTGGCGGCGGAGCAGGCTGGCGCGGGATCGGGACCGCAACCGAGTATCTCGATCAAGCTGTCCGCACTGCACCCGCGCTATGAGGCGGCACGGGAAGCTGACGTGCTGGACGAGCTGGGCGCCAGCCTGCTGGCACTGCTGCGTCAGGCCCGCGCCGGCCATGTGGGCATCACCATCGATGCGGAAGAGGCCGATCGCCTGGAGCTGTCGCTCAAGCTGTTTGCCCAGGCGTATCGGCATCCGGAGCTGGCTGGCTGGACCGATTTCGGCATGGTGGTGCAAGCCTATTCCAAGCGTGCCTTGCCAGTGCTGTGCTGGCTCACGCTGCTGGCGCGGGAGCAGGGTGATCGTATACCGGTGCGGCTGGTCAAGGGCGCCTACTGGGATACCGAGATAAAACTGAGCCAGCAGGCGGGACTGGACGGTTATCCCGTATTCACCCGCAAGGAGGCGACCGATGTGTCCTATCTGGCCTGTGCGCGCTATCTCCTCGGGCCGCACACCGACGGGTTGCTCTATCCGCAGTTCGCCACCCATAACGCCCACACTGTGACCTGTATTCTGGAAATGGCGAACGGCCGGATGTTCGAATTCCAGCGCCTGCACGGCATGGGCCAGGCGCTCTATGACACCGTGATCGCCGCCTACCCAGGCCCGGTGCGCATCTACGCGCCGGTAGGCGCGCACCGGGAGCTACTGCCCTATCTGGTCAGGCGGTTGCTGGAGAATGGCGCCAACTCCTCCTTCGTTCATCAACTGGTCGATGCCCGCGTGCCAGTCGATTCGCTGATCGAGCACCCGCTGCAGGCCCTGCGTCGTTACCCGGCCCTGCCCAATCCGCACATTCCATTGCCGCGGGATATCTATGGTTCAGAGCGACGCAACTCCCGCGGCATCAACCTGAATATCCAGAGCCACTGGCTGCCGTTGCAGGCGGCGCTGGCCGAATGGCTGCCCCGCCAATGGAGCGGTGCGCCGATCATCGATGGGCAACGGCTGACCGGCATTGCTCGCCCGGTATGTTGCCCATGGAATCTCGAACACCGGGTGGGTGACATCATCTGGGCTACCTGTCCACAGGTGGGGGCGGCCATTACCGGGTTGGTGGCGGCCTTTGCCGACTGGAATGGGCGACCGGTGGCCGAGCGTGCCGGGATCATCGAGCGGTTCGCCGATCTGCTGGAAGATCATCTGCCGGAGCTGATGGCCCTGTGCAGCCTGGAAGCCGGCAAGAGCCTGCAGGATGGTCTCGATGAGGTACGCGAGGCGGTTGACTTCTGTCGTTACTATGCACACCGTGCGCGGCGGGATTTTGCCGTGGTGAGCCTGCCCGGGCCCACCGGCGAAAGCAACGAACTGTACCTGCAAGGGCGGGGAGTGATGGTCTGCATCAGCCCCTGGAATTTCCCCGTGGCGATCTTCGTTGGCCAACTGGTCGCGGCATTGCTCAGCGGCAACACCGTCGCCGCCAAGCCGGCGGAGCAGACCAGCCTGTTAGCTGTGCGCTGCGTGGAACTGCTGTTGCAGGCGGGCTTGCCGGCGCAGGTGCTGGCCTTGCTGCCCGGTGATGGGGAGCAGGTCGGCAGTGTGTTGACCGCGGACCCGCGCATTGCCGGTGTGGTATTCACCGGCTCACTGGCCACCGCGCAGTTGATCAATCGTGCCCTGGCGGCGCGCAGCGGGCCGATCGCCACCCTGATCGCCGAAACCGGTGGTCAGAATGCCATGCTGGTCGATTCCACCGCCTTGCCCGAGCAGGTGATTCGTGATGTGCTGCATTCGGCTTTCGCCAGCGCCGGTCAGCGCTGTTCGGCGTTACGGGTCCTGTACCTGCAGGAGGATATTGCCGAGCAGGTGGTCGAACTGCTCGAAGGCGCCATGGCGGAACTGCGGGTGGGTGATCCTTCCCGGCGGGAGGTCGACGTGGGGCCGGTCATCGACGACGAGGCGCGGCACAGCCTGCTCCGGCATATCGACCGGCTCACAGCCGAAGGGCGGCTGCTGGCGCAGACGCCACTGCCGGCAGATCACCGCGGCCACTTCATCCCGCCCTCGGCCTTTCGGCTGGAGCGACTGGACCAGCTCGAGTGTGAGCATTTTGGCCCCGTTCTGCATGTGATCACCTGGCGCAGCGACGAGCTCGACGATGTCATTGCCCAGATCAACAACGCGGGATTCGGCTTGACGCTGGGCATCCACAGTCGCAACGAGCAGACCGCAGCCTATATCGACCAGCGGGTGCGCATCGGCAATGTCTACATCAACCGCAATCAGATTGGCGCTGTGGTCGGCGTGCAGCCGTTCGGCGGGCAGGGGTTGTCAGGGACGGGGCCCAAGGCCGGTGGGCCGCATTATCTGGTGCGCATGGCTACCGAGCGCACGCGCACCATCAATACCGCAGCAGTGGGAGGCGATGCCGGTCTGCTGGCCCTGGGGGATGGGTCGGAGTCTACCGGGAGCCGATGATCGCCAGCAGGAAGCTGTACTCCTCTGCCAGCTCCTTCATCGACTGATAGCGGCCGCTGGCGCCGCCGTGACCGGCGCTCATCTGGGTGCGCAGCAGCAGCGGCCGGTCATCGGTCTTGCTGTGCCGCAGCTTGGCCACCCACTTGGCGGCCTCCCAGTACTGCACGCGCATGTCGTGATAGCCAGCGGTGACAAACATCGCCGGATAGGCCTGCTGCCGTACCTGTTCATAGGGCGCGTAGGACCTGATGCGCTCCGCCACCACGGGATCATTCGGATCACCCCATTCCTCGTACTCGCCGATGGTCAGTGGCAGGGCCGGGTTGTTCATGGTGTTCCACACATCGACGAAGGGCACATCGGCTACCGCCGCGGCGAACAGCTCCGGGCGCTGGTTGATCACGTTGCCGATCAGCAGTCCGCCGGCGCTGCCGCCGGCGATGACCAGTTTGCCGCTGTCGGTGTACTGGTTGCCGATCAGGTGTTCGGCGCAAGCGATGAAGTCACCGAAGGTATTGGTCTTGTGTTCCAGCTTGCCCTGCTGGTACCAGGCCTCGCCCATATCGGCGCCGCCGCGCACATGGGCAATGGCAAACACCCAGCCGCGGTCGAGCAGGGACAGGCGCGCATGGGAGAACCAGGGGTCCATGCTGGCGCCATAGGCGCCATAGCCATAGAGATAGAGCGGGGCAGGGGCGGCGAGGCTGGCCGGACGGCCGACCAGGCTGATGGGAATCCGAGTGCCATCGGGGGCGGTGGCCCACTCGCGGCGTACCTCGTAGTCATCCGCATCGAAATGCCCTTCTACCGGGGTCTGCTTGAGAATGCTCTGGTTGCCGCTGGGCAGGTGCAGAGCGCGCACCTGGGCTGGTCGGTTCAATGATTCGTAACGCAGCCGTATATACTCGCTGACGTACTCCTCACCGCCCTGGACATGCAGACTGTAGACCGCGTCCGGCATGCTGACGTCATAGTGCGCACCATTGGCCGGGCGTACTTCCAGACGGGTCAGACCGCCGTCACGGTAGTGCAGCAGCAGGCCGTGGCGCTGCACGCTGAAATCCTCCAGGGTGCGCTGCGGGTCCACATCCACCACCAGTTCCCAGTTGCGGCGCAGCGGGTGATGGGGATCGGTACGGTAGAGCGCGAAGTTCTCGCCCCGGTCGTTACTGCGGATCAGCAGCCCGTCAGGGCCGTGGTCCACATGATACTCGTGGCCGGTAATGCGGCGGCTGAGCAGTTGCCAGTCACCAGCCGGCTGCTCGGCAGACACCACCCGCACCTCGCTGGTGTTCTTGCTGTCGCTGGCCAGTATCAGCCATTGCTCCGAACTGCTGCGGTAGGCATGCAGGTAGAAGCGCTGGTCGGCCTCGTGATAGACACGCACCGCCGGAGTGCCCAGTTGCAGGCGCCAGAGCGTGGCCGGGCGGGAGGCTTCGTCCATGCTGACGGCGAACAGGGTGACGCTGTCATTGGCCCAGACCAGGCTGCCATCGGCCTGGTCCAGGGGCAGTTCGCTGATATTGCCGCTGTCCAGGTGCTTGAGATACAGGCAGTAGGTCTCGTCGCCCTGGCGATCGAGGCTGTAGGCGAGCCAGTGGTGATCGGGGCTGATGGCGAAATCACCCAGCTGCAGGAAGCCGTCACCGGCCAGCTCATTCAGGTCGAGCAGTGGTTGTTCCTGTGTCGGATCGGTCTGCAGGCCACCATCGGCGGGCCGGGGGCAGCGGAAGTAGCGCGGGTATTCGGCGCCGGCTTCGGTGCGCTGATAATACAGCCAGGGGCCCCAGACCGCTGGCAACGACAGATCGGTCTCGCGGATACGCCCGCGGATTTCTTCAAACAGTTGCGCCCGTTGATCATCATGCGTGCTCAACCATTGTTCGGTATGGCTGTTTTCGGCCTTCAGATGGTCGATCACTTCGTCGAGGTCGCGCTGTTCCAGCCAGGCATAGGGATCAGGCGTCGCATCACGGCGAGTTGATAGCGGCATGGTTGTAGGACTCCAGGGTCAAAAAAGCTATTATAGTCGCTCGTTTATCGACAACCGGTCAGACAGCATGTTCAACGAGTCGGAATACCAGACAGTGTGGATGATTTATCTGGGCGCTGCAGCCTGCGGCTGGCTGGTCTGGACCCAGATGACCCGCTGGATAGGCTGGTGGTTCGTACGTGAGCCGCTGTGGCTGGTAATGGCAGTGATCCTGTTCACGCCATCGCAGGTCGAGCCGCTGGAACCCTGGCTGGCGCCCGCTGCCATCGGCTGGATGCTGGATATGTTGTTCGGCACCGGGGAGCACGCGCCGAAACTGCTGGGCGATCTGGCGCTGGCGCTACTGCTGGCGAGTCTGGCCTATGTCGGCTTCGCCTGTCTGCGACTGGTCTGGCGTCATTGGCGGAGCGGCCGCAGTCGCTCCGCCGCCTGAATCTCAGTCTTCGCTGTTCTGCTCGTACATGATCCGCGCCAGGCGCATGATCTGCTCCTGGAATTCGGTGCGTTGGCTGTCGGTCATCGGGCAGATGCCGACCTGCTCGAACAGCCGGTAACCCCGTACCGAGAAGAACAGCACTGCGGCCTGGGCCAGCCCCAGGGGTGACTTGGCGAGAATATCGAACAGCCCCTGCACATCATCCGAGGTGGTCTGCAGCAGGGCCGGGTTGCTGGCCGCAGCAGCAAAGATGGCCGAATCGAGGTTCTTCTCTTCCGTCGACTCGCTCATGTTGCTCAGCAGCAGAGCCTTGAGTTCGCGCATGGGCTCGTCGGGCAGGACGCTTTCATAGGCACCCCAGCGCACTCGGAAGCGCTCCAGGCGATGTTCGATCATCGCTGTCAGCAGGGCTTCGCGGTCGGGAAACAGGGTGCTGAGGGTGGCTTCGTCGACACCGGTGCGTTCGCTCAGGGTGGCGAAGGTCAGCTGGGACGCGCCGAGTTCGCTGACGATGGCTTCCGCGGCTCGGAACAGACTCAGGTGAAGTGAGTCGGTCGATTTCTGGTTGGTACTGTCCACTGCGAGAACCTCTTTATCTGGACGTCTGGAGGGAGGCTGCGAGCAGAACGGATGACTGGCTCTGTCGCCCTCGGATCATTGGCCATAGGGTACGATGTCGGGGCGGTGCAGGCGAGCTATTTTTGCCTGTCGGCTGGTTGGGCCGGCAGGAACGACAGGCAATAAAAAACCCGGCCGAGGCCGGGTTTTTCTATTCAGATTTCGGAATTAACCGATGATCTGAATGTTCGCAGCTTGCTTGCCCTTAGGACCAGTAGTGATGTCGAAAGACACCTTCTGGTTCTCGGCCAAGGATTTGAAGCCTTGAACCTTGATCTCGGAGAAGTGGGCGAACAGGTCGTCACCGCCGCCGTCCGGAGTAATGAAGCCGAAGCCTTTAGTGTCGTTGAACCACTTAACTGTACCAGTTGCCATTTCAGATAATTCCTATCAAATTGAAATACTTGAGCAAAGCTCAATTAAAGCGTGGGAATCAAAGATTGCGAGAATGACAAACTTACGTACTAATAAGTGCGCTTGCAGCCTACTACTCTATCTCTTGAAAACCTACGCGCTCACTTTGCCCGGGAATCTGGACCAAGTCAAGACAATTGCTTGGCAGGCTCTCCGGTACAAACGAACGAAATTCAGTATACGTCAGTTTGCGGAAATAGCACGTCTTTCGTCGGATAATTTTCAAGGGGCCTTGCAACCCTCTGCAGCCCGGTCCTGCAGGCGATGATAGGGGTATACATCGATCACCTTGCCGTCCAGGATCTGGTGCTGCAACCCCTTCCAGAAGTCGGCATCGAACAGGTCGCCATGCAGCTGACTGAACAGCCGGCGCTGCTGTATGTCGGCAAACAGGAACACCGGAAACTCCTCGGGAAACACATCATTGGGTCCAACCGAATACCAAGGCTCGGACGACATTTCCTGCTCGGGATAGAGCGGCTCGGGTATATGCCGGAAGTTGACCTCGGTCAGATAGCTGATCTCGTCATAGTCATAGAACACCACCCGGCCGTGGCGGGTGACACCGAAGTTCTTCAGCAGCATGTCGCCGGGGAAGATGTTGGCGGCGGCCAGTTCCTTGATCGCCTGGCCATAGTCCAGCAGCGCCTCGCGGATCTGGGACTCGCTGGCGCTCTCCAGGTAGATGTTGAGCGGAGTCATGCGCCGCTCGGTCCAGCATTGGCGGACCAGCACCGTATCGCCCTGGATGATCACCGTGGAAGGCGCGACCTCCAGCAACTCCTGCAGGCAGTCGGGCTCGAAACTGTCGCGGGCGAAGCGGAAGTCGGCGAAATCCTGGGTATCGGCCATGCGTCCGACCCGGTCATGGCGTTTTACCAGCCGGTACTTCTCGATGACCGTGGCCCGGCTGATGTTCTTCGACGGCGAGAAGCGGTCCTTGATGATCTTGAACACGGTATTGAAGCCGGGCAGGGTGAATACGGTCATGACCATGCCGCGCACCCCGGGGGCCATGATGAACCGGTCCTCGGGATTGCGCGCCATGTAATCGATCAAGGCCCGGTAGAACTCGGACTTGCCCTGCTTGTAGAAGCCCAGGGCGGTATAGAGTTCGGCAATCTGCTTGCCGGGCAACAGGCGCTTGAGAAAGCCGATCATCTCCACCGGCACCGCGACATCCACCATGAAGTAGGAGCGGGTGAATGAGAAGATGATGGACACCTCGGATTCGTCGGTGATCACCGTGTCGACACTGATACCTTCCTTCTCCCGGTGCACCAGCGGCAGCACGAAGGGCCATTTTTCGCCCTGGCTCAATACCCGGCCGACCAGATAGGCGCCCTTGTTGCGGTAGAACACCGGCTGGATCAGCTCGACGGTCAGGCCATGGTCCAGTTGCGCCCAATCCGGCAGCCCCTGGCGCAGGCAACGGACGATCAGCTGACAGTCGCGCTCGAAGTCTGCCCAGGGTGCATCGAAGGCATATTGGTCCAGAATCTGCCGGGCCAGGCCGGTCAGGCAACCACCGGAAATGAATCCCCGGGTCAGCGGTACCCGTGACGGCTTGCGCACCGCTGGTCGGGTGCTGTGCACGAACATTGTGCGGTCACTGATCTGGTCATGCCGATGCATCTTGAAGAACACCGAGTTGAACCAGGTTTCTGCCAGGTCATCGTCGAAGCGGTCTTCGATCAGCTCTATATAGGCCTGCTTGATCGCCGGCCAGCAGTCGGCGTCGAGGATGTCGCTGCAGGCCGGGTCGGCGGACAATCGGTCTCGGGTTTCGAAGATGCGCTCATCATAGAGGTTGATGCGCGCGGTGGAGGTTTCCTGAATTTCAGGCCATTGAGCCTTTTCGAAGCGGGCGCGGGCGCCCAGGGTCAGATCGCGGAACGTCGCTCGATAGGCATCGAAGGCATCCAGCAGGTGTTGAGCGATATGCATGGCGGTGTCTGACATGGGCAACCCTGATAGTGAATCCTGAGGCGCCCAGAATAGCCAGTCAGCGAGTCTGGCGGAAGAGCTGCGGCTGATCCGGTACCGTCGAGGTCACGCCGGTACCGGAACAGACCCTGGGATCAGGGCAGCATTTCCTGATCGGTGAACAGGTCGGCGAACAGCATAGTGGACAGGTAGCGCTCGCCGGAGTCGGGCAACACCACGACAATGGTGCGACCCTGCATCTCGGGCTCCTCGGCGATGCGTACCGCCGCGGCCATGGCGGCGCCGGAGGAAATACCGCAGAGAATGCCTTCCTCACGCATGATGCGCAGGGCCATGTCCTTGGCTTCCTCGTCGGTGGTCAGTTCCACCCGATCGACCAGGCTCAGGTCCAGGTTGCCGGGAATGAAGCCCGCGCCGATCCCCTGGATCTTGTGCGGTGATGGTTTGATCTCATCGCCGGCGCGGGCCTGGGTGATCACCGGTGAGGTGACCGGCTCCACGGCAACAACGGTAATCGCCTTGCCGCAGGTCTGCTTGATATGACGGGCCACGCCGGTAAGTGTGCCGCCGGTGCCCACGCCGGATACCAGCACATCGATACCGCCGTCGGTATCACGCCAGATTTCCGGGCCGGTGGTCTTTTCATGGATCGCCGGGTTGGCCGGGTTCTCGAACTGCTGCAGCAGAATATGGGTGTCGGGAGCGGCCTGGGTTATTTCGCTGGCTTTCTCGATCGCGCCCTTCATACCCTTGGCCGGCTCGGTGAGCACCAGTTCGGCGCCCAGCGCCTTGAGCACCTTGCGCCGCTCCAGGCTCATAGAGGAGGGCATGGTCAGGATCAACTTGTAGCCGCGGGCAGCGGCAACGAAGGCCAGGCCGATGCCGGTATTGCCGGAGGTGGGCTCGACGATGGTCATGCCTTCCTTCAACACACCCCGGGACTCGGCGTCCCAGATCATGCTGGCACCGATACGGCACTTGACCGAATGGGAGGGATTGCGGCCCTCGACCTTGGCCAGGATGGTCACACCCTGGGGGGCGAGACGATTGATCCGAACCAGCGGCGTATTACCGATGGACTGTGAATAGTCTGCAAAAACATGGCTCATGGTCATTCTCCTTGTGAATCGAACCAGCCTATGCCTGGCGTTCATGGGCGTCAATCGGTTGAACTACCGATAGCGGCACAAGTCAATCCTGTTATGAACAAGACCCTGCGTATTTCCATGATAACGGTGGCAGTGCTGGCGCTGCTGTTGATCATACTGCACTTGATGCTGCCCTGGCTGGTGCGCGAATTTCTGAATGACAAGCTCGCGGACATGGGAGACTACCGCGGCCATATAGAAGACGTGGACATGACCTGGTGGAACGGTGCCTACCGGATCAATGGGCTGGAAATCATCAAGGTCGAAGGCGAGAACCAGGTGCCCTTCGTCACGCTGCCGGCGATGGATATCAAGGTGCGCATGCGCGCCCTGTGGCAAGAGGGTGTGCTGATCGGTGTGGTCGATCTGCACCAGCCGGAACTCAACTTCGTCGACGGTGAGTCCGAAGCACAGAAGCAGACCGGTGAAGGGGTCGACTGGCGCGCCCAGCTGGAAGAGATGGTGCCGGTGCGCCTGAACGAGGTTAACGTGCACGACGGTACGGTGTTCTTCCGCAACTTCTCCAGTGATCCACCAGTGAACATCCACGCCAGTGATATCCAGATGATGGTGCGCAACCTGACCAACGCGCCGGATGCCCAAGGGCAAAGGAGTGCCAGCATGGACGGCATGGCCAAGTTCCTCGACCATGCGCCGATCGAAGCCTCGGCGAATTTCGACCCGCTGGGCCGGGTCGATAACCTGGACCTGCGGCTGCGCATGCTGGGGCTGGATCTGACCCGGATCAATGACTTTGCCGGCGCCTACGGCAAGTTCGACTTCCGC
>DXBL01000068.1 GCA_019116555.1 Candidatus Pseudomonas excrementavium | reverse complement strand
CGGCCGTCCAACTCGTCCCAGGTACGCAGGTTCAGCAGGGTCAGGTAGCGACTCCAGTCCTGCAGCTCATATACCGGTCGATTATCAGAGCCACGGCGCTCGATGATGTGCTCGGCCTCATCCCGACTGATTCCTCGGTCCAGTAGGCCGCGAATGGCCATGCGGCGCTGGATTCGCTTGACCAGGCTCTGTTCTCCGAACGCCAGGCTCTGCATGGTCAGGTGCACTTGATGCATGATATTGGGCACGTTGAGCGGGCCTTCCGGGTGGACCGGCAGAATCATGTAGACATGGAAGGGCCTGTGCTCGTCGATAGCACGACCAATCCGCTCAGCCAATGCCTTGCCGATATCGTTGATCACCCCCTGCTGCACTTCGCCTAACCGGTGACTGAGCCAACCCTGGGCATTAAGTCCCCACATGCCGAACAACTGGTCGAGAAAGTCACTGCTTTCCTGGTCAGAGTTGCGTGATATGGCATCTATCTCGGTCCAATCCAGGCGCCAGATATCCTTGGTTTCAAGAGCCTCATGCAGACGCACCCGGAGCGCAAAGTCCTGGCGAAGAGTCTTGGGGTCGCGAAGGCTCGCCATTGGACCTGAAAGCGGAACATCTTCAAAAAGTTCGCCTTCCGCACCGAACTCGCTCTGAAAAAACTGATTCTCGATATAGATAAACTGCTGAGCGCTGGAAATCGCTTGCAGCATGGCGCTCTTGCAGTTGGCCTGTATGCCACTGCTCTCGAACCCCGCAAGCGCTGGGAGATTGACCGCAGCCTGACGGCGGCCAACCTGCTCCTGAGCAAGCATCCTTTCCCCAGCGCTACGCAGTACCTGCACGCTGACGCCACCGGGCATGGACTCCGGATAACGGGGAAGAAGCTGCGGGCCCGCAATCCAAGACCGGGCTGGGCTGCGTCAGATCAAGACGGATAAAGGTATCGGTATGCAGAAAGTGATGCAGATGCGCTTTGCGGGTCAGCAAGTTGAGCCAGGTCATGACCGTTTCAAGGGCCTGTTTGACCAGGGCGGTATGTTGTGACGCCGGCGTATTGGCCAGATAGGCTTGCTGACCGTTCCATCGATCGATGAAGTTACGCGACAAGTCATATACCGAAGGGCCGATGATACTGCAGTGCACGTCCTGCCATGGCATGCGCGGCTGGTCGTCCGCCAGGCAACTGTTGTCGGGGGATGATAACGGCTGGGCATGCTCAAGCAGATAGGGGTAAGGCGCCTGATTGCTGTTCGCCTGTTCTTGCAGAAGACCGTACAGATGCCACAGCACCGAGCTACCCAGCTCATTGACCTTAGGGACCAGATAAGCCGGTAACGTATCGAATGAGGCGCCAGACAGCAGTCTGAATACTTGCCCGATATCCGTTTCGGACATCCACAGGTTGATCAGGTGAATGCTCTTGGTACGCAACGCCACGGTCATGTTACCTGGGGTTCGTTCCAGCTCCGCCAGCCATTGCTGCAGCCGCTCCTTCAATTCAGGGCTGCCTGGCAAGTCATCGACTACCGACTGTATCAGTTCAGACGTGGCACGTATGGACCGCTCCAGGAACTTGTATTTGAGTTCAGTAACGGTCCTGCGGCTCCGCTCTAGAGCACCGCCAAACCTCTCGATACCTTGCTGGATGGATTCCACGATGGGCAACGGCGGCCCGCGGAAGAA
This sequence comes from Candidatus Pseudomonas excrementavium, assembly GCA_019116555.1. GTDB lineage: Bacteria > Pseudomonadota > Gammaproteobacteria > Pseudomonadales > Pseudomonadaceae > Halopseudomonas > Halopseudomonas excrementavium. The sequence continues at coordinate 1,808 of DXBL01000068.1, read as the reverse complement.
ATCGAGAACATGGTTGATGCTGTTTCCAACCTGAGCCTTGGTGGGCATTGGGACGGGACCATCAAGCGCGGGTTTGGACAGATCGAACAGCGTCGCCATGATCAAGCCGGTGCGACTGACATGTCCATCCAATTCCATCCAACCGAGCTTGGGCAAACCGGGATTGTAGGCGTCATTGCCCAGCCTGTCCGCGCTGGCCAGACTGAAGTTGTTGTCATCTCGACGCCCATAAGCCAGATCGATGCCACCGACGTAACCCAAGCTGTTATCGATCACTACACTTTTCTGATGATGCGAAAAGGTCGCGCCGAGCCCTTTCATATCGCTTTGCTGAATTGCCGGCGTGCAGAATGCGCGGGGCCCGCCGTCCAATCCTGCGTTCAGCTGGAATATCGCCAACATGGTTTCGATATCATAGGTGCCTACGCTGCTGCCGGGACTCAGCCAAGGCATGACATACACTCGGAGTTGCGGCTTGTTGGTCAGTGCCTGATGCAAGCATTGCCAGAGCGTACGCCTGCCATCCAGCAGTACGTCGTAGTTCACCTGCCAACCGGTGATGAAGATGCAGCGTTCAGCCTTGCCTATCGCACCAGCCAGGTCTTTGAAGTAGTCCTCACCCGTAGTGAAGAACTGCACCTGGTTACCCGTTCGTTTGGCGGCAAATGCCGAGTCGTCGCGAATAAAGAAATCCGGAGCCGAATAGGCGGCATGGGCCTCGCCATCCTGCTGGTTGACCTGGTTGACTTGCTTTGCGCGGACGCCGTTGTATGCGGTGGTCTCAGACATGATCAATCAACCTTTGGATTGCAGATGGGTATAAAGGTCCGTCGCGCACTGACTGTCCTCTTTGCTTCGCTGGACAATTAGCGGCGCGTTGCATTCGGCGGGGCTGAGACAGTCGCTGTAATCGAGGGCAGCCATGGCTACGCTGTCTGCATGCCAGTTTTCCTGTTCGATATGCATGCTCAATTTCACACGCTGGCCTGGATAGCACAGCCAGATCGGCCCGGCGGCATGATAATTATCGGACAGGGCTTGCTGCTGATCTTCATCCAGAAGCACACGGCCCTGCTCGTCGGTCTCGCCGTCGAAGATCACCTTTCCCCCTCCATCAATCAATTGCCAAGGGGTATACGCCAGCGGGAATCCATCGTCGCCCGGTACATCCAGTAACTGCATATTGAAACGGTAATCGGTCGTTTTCGGCTCAGGCTGCGTCGTCACTGAATTAGGCCGAGCCCTGCCAAGCTGATTACCGACCAGATCGAGCGCCGCCGGAACCGGCACAACCGGCAAGCGAATATCCAGACCAGTCCCTTTTCCTGCCGCTCCTCCCGAATTGATCTTGATTGTCGGCCCGCTCAGGGTTACGCCGCTCGGATCGATCTTGATGAAACTGCCGCCGGCCTTGAGGGTGATCTCCATACCGGCTTCGATGACCATTTTCTGGCCGACCTTGAGGTGGATTTCACGGCCGGCGGCAAGCAGATGGCCGGTGCCAAGTTTGATGTGCTGGTTGCCGGCGACGGTCAGGTGATCGTCGCCTTTGATTTCGGTTTTGCGGTCTGCGTGGGCGGTGTGGTGTTCCTCGGCCAGCAGTTCGCTGTAACTGTTGGCTTCGACGCGGTCATGGCGTTCGTTGCCGACGCGGATGTGCTGGTCGTGCTGGATGTTCTGGTCCCAGTCACGCTGGGCGTGGATGAAGATCTGTTCTTCGCCGGCCTTGTCTTCGATGCGCAGTTCGTTGAAGCCGTCGCCGCCGGGGCTGCTGAGGGTTTTGAAGACGCTTCTGGTTTTGTGTTCTG
>DXBL01000067.1 GCA_019116555.1 Candidatus Pseudomonas excrementavium | reverse complement strand
CGGTGCTGGAACTGGCCCGTTCGGGCACCGAGATCGGCGGTGTGGTGTCCTTCCATGGCAACCTGGATACACCGGACCCGGAGGATGCCAAGGCCATTCGCATGCCGCTGCTGGTATTGCATGGGGCTGACGATCCCTACGTGCCGCCGGAGCAGGTAGCGGCCTTCGAGCAGGAGATGCGCAGCGCCGGCGTGGCAGACTGGCAACTGCTCAGTTACGGCGGGGCGGTGCATTCGTTCACTGATCCGACGGCCAAGGTAAAGGGGCAGGCGGAATACCATCCGGTGGTGGCCGAACGGGCCTTCGCGCAGATGCGCAGTTTCTTTGGCGAAGTGCTGGCCGACTGAGGTGGCCGAAGCGGAGCACAATGCCATTGCGACCTCACCATAACAGGTGATATTCAGCGAGCTGATGAAGAGGGGATGCGACTAGAGCTTCATCAGCTCCCCATCAATAATACAAACAGGCAGCGAAGGCCAGGTAAGGCGAGATCGCGCACCGATAACAATAAACGATGGAGATGGATCATGTCGCAACCTGAACTGCCCGGCTGGCGCTGGGGACCCTTTACCTTCCGTTTGCCGTTCTACCACACCCGCCTGTACTGGCCGGAGCTGTTCCAGGGCATCTTCATTGCGGCGGCGACCGGGTTGTCCCTCATTCCGCTGATGACCATGTTCTTCGGTCTGACCTTCGAGGAGGCCGTGGCCGCCTCGATGATCCATTCGATTCTCATCAGCTCGGCAATGATCGTATTCGGCGAGCCCTATGCACCGGGCTGGCTCACGCCGGCGTTGCCGCTGGTGCTGGCCTTTGCCATCGGCGTCGGGGACGATCCGACCCTGCGGCTGCAGGCCATGACGGCGCTGTCGCTGGATTTTGCCCTGCTGCTGTTCGTGCTGGGCCTGACCGGGCTGGGCAAGAAGTTCGTCATCTGGTTGCCGGATACGCTCAAGGCCGGGATCATTCTGGGTGCCGCCCTGGCTGCGCTCAAGCGGGTGTTCATCGATGACGCCGAGCGTTTTCTGCTGCAGCAACCCATCGCCACCACGCTGGCCTGTGCGGTTTGCCTGATCTTCGCCTTTTCGCTGCCGATGCAGCGGCTCAAGGAGAAATACCGCTGGGTTGCCATGATCGCGGCGCTGGGTCTGCTGCCGGGCTTTGTCATCGCTGCCTTGGTCGGGCCATTGGTGGGAGAGGTCGTCTATGACGTGCAATGGGGCTTCCTGATACCGCCAGTCGGTGATATGTGGAACAAGATGTCGCCGTTCGTCATCGGCTTTCCGGACCTGGGCACGATGATCCAGGCTATGCCGTTGGCCATCATCACCTATATCATCCTGTTCGGTTATCTGGTAACCGGCAACGAAGTGATCCGGGAAGGTCTGCAAGAGCGCAACGATGAACACATCGACATCAATCCGACCCGCTCGCATTTCGCCCTGGCCATCCGCAACGCCCTGATGGGTATCAGTGCGCCGTTCTTCCCCACCCAGGGGGCGATGTGGACCGGCGTGCACGTGATCATCATTCAGCGCTGGAAGCAGGGCAGGCAGACCATGGACAGTCTGCACAGCGGCTTGATTTCCTATTACGGCATGGGGATTCCGATCCTGTTCTTCATACTGCCGCTGGTGACCGGTCTGCAGCCGCTGCTGGGTATCGCCCTGTCGCTGACCCTGGTGTTGACCGGCTTTGCCTGTGCCTATATCGCCATGGCCATCCCCCGCAACAACGCATCACGGGGCGCAGTGGTGATGATCGGCGCCGGCCTGGCGTTCTTCGAGCCTTGGGTGGGCCTGCTGTTCGGCGTGCTGACCACGCTGCTGCTGGTGGGCTGGGACCGCAGTGTCGAGCCGATTCCCGAGGAGCATGACGATGCCCCGGTCGCACCGATGCCGGTGAAGCTGGAGGCCGAAGGCTAGGGAATAAAGAGGCCTCGGGATGCTAGACTGCCGGCTCGGCACAAGCATCCCGAGGCTCCTGCATTGCGACCCAGAAGTGACAATTCCTACGCCGGTGGTCCGGTCAACTGGCGGATCATCCGCAGTCTCGTTCCCTATCTGAGTGAGTTCCGTGGTCGGGTGGCGCTGGCCATGACCTGCCTGCTGCTGGCGAAACTGGCCGGAGTGGCGGTGCCCTGGATGCTCAAGCTGATTGTCGAGCATTACGAAACCGTCACTGATGCGCTGGTCCTGGTGCCGGTGGCGTTGCTGGCGGCCTACGGCCTGCTGCGTTTTTCCACGGTGTTCTTCTCCGAGCTGCGCGATGCGGTGTTCGCGCGGGTGGCCGAGCGGGCGATGCGGCGGATATCACTCAAGGTATTCGAGCATCTGCACCGACTGGATCTGGGGTTTCACCTGTCACGCCGCACCGGCGGGCTGGCGCGGGATATCGAACGCGGCACCAGTGGCATCAGTTTCCTGCTGCGTTTCATGGTGTTCAATATCCTGCCGACCTTGCTGGAAATCGGCCTGATTACCGTCATTCTGCTGGCCAATTTCAGCCCGGTGTATGCGTTGACGGTACTCGGGGCGGTGGTGGTTTATGGTCTGTTTACCATCGTCTTCACCGAATGGCGCAATCGCTTCGTCCGCGAGAGCAATCAGCTCGATAACCGCTCCAATACCCGAGCGGTGGACAGTTTGCTTAATTACGAAACGGTCAAATATTTCGGCAACGAGCGGTTCGAAGCCAGGCAGTACGATGAGCACCTGGCTGGCTGGGAATCGGCGCGGATGAAGAGCCGGCTGTCGCTGTCAGCGCTGAATTCGGGGCAGGCGCTGATCATAGCCGGCTCGGTGACCCTGATGATGGTGCTGGCGGCAAACCAGGTGTCCGCCGGCAGTATGACGCTGGGTGAGCTGGTGATGATCAACGCCTACATGATCCAGCTGTTCATCCCGCTGAACTTTCTCGGCTTCATCTACCGGGAAATTCGTGAGGCGCTGATCAATATCGAGCGGCTGTTCGGGTTGCTGGAAGCGCCGGTCAAGGTGGCCGATGCGGAGGAGGCGGCGACATTGCGGGTCGAGGGCGGCACGGTGCGCTTCGAGCATGTCAACCATGCCTATACGGCGGAGCGGCCGATCCTCAGGGATGTCAGCTTTACCATACCGGCGGGCCATACGTTGGCGGTGGTCGGCCCCAGCGGTGCCGGCAAATCGACCCTGGCGCGCTTGCTGTTCCGCTTCTATGACGTCAGCAGCGGCTGCATCACCATCGATGGCCAGGATATCCGGATGGTCAGTCAGCACAGCCTGCGCCAGGCCATTGGCGTGGTACCCCAGGATACCGTGCTGTTCAATGACAGCATTGGCTACAACATCGCCTACGGCAAACCGGGGGCCAGCGATGAGGAAATCTGGACGGCCTTGCGCATGGCGCAGCTGGAGGATTTCGTCCAGCGTCTGCCCGACGGGTTGAAGACGCAGGTAGGGGAACGCGGCCTGAAATTGTCTGGCGGCGAGAAGCAGCGAATCGCCATTGCCCGGGTGTTGCTCAAGGACCCGCAGTTGCTGATCCTCGACGAGGCGACCTCGTCACTGGATACGCACTCGGAGCGGCGGATTCTGGATGCACTGAACCTGGTGTCGCGGCGGCGTACCACCCTGGCCATTGCCCACCGACTGTCGACCATCACCCATGCGGAGCAGATACTGGTATTGGATCAGGGGCAGGTGGTGGAGCAGGGCACGCATCAGCAATTGCTGGCGGCGGGCGGCGCCTATGCGCGGTTGTGGGCGGAGCAGCAGCGCGAGGGCGAGGCAGAGGCTTAGGCCGAAGGCGCTGGCCCGGGGCGGCCAGCATCGCCCCGAGGCGGGGCTCCTACAAAAAACCAAGCCACCCGGCCGCACCATATAGGAGCGGCGCCCCGCCGCAATGGCGTCTGCAGGGCGCCTGCCCGCGGCCCGGTTTCAACCGGGCCGCATTTCCTCCGGTGAAAAATCATCCACCTCGATGACGGCCCGGCGTGCCAGTCGGGCGTCGCGCACCTTCTGCGCTTCGTCCGGGCTGAGCACGCCGCTTTCGGCTGCGACCGCCAGGTCGTCGGCTTCACTGTCATGCTCCAGTTCGCCGGAGCGGATCGCCTTGCTCAGGCGGTGCTCGATCGGGTCGGCAAGGATGACCTTGTCCAGGGTGTCGTTGAGCAGGCCGGTGACATCGTCCGGATCGCTGCTGCGATAGCAGCCTGCCAGCAGACGATCCCGGGAGGCGCCGGGCGTCATCAGTCGGCGCGCCACTTCTCCCCCGGTGCGGTCGGACGGTGGCTTGAGGCGGCGACCCAGGGGGAAGATCAATACCCGCAGGGCAATGCCCATGCAGCGATCCGGGAAGTTCAGCAGGATCTCGTGCATGGCCTGTTCGATCTTCGCCAGCAGATCCTCCACCCCCCAGCGCAGCAGCGGCAGGTCTTCCTCCGGTTCACCCTCGTCGTGGTAATGCTTGAGCGTGGCGCTGGCCAGATAGATGAAGCTGAGCACATCACCCAGCCGAGCGGACAGTCGCTCGCGCCGTTTCAGCTCACCACCCAGCATCAGCATGCTGGTATCGGTCAGCGTGGCGAAGGCGGCGCTGAGACGTGACAGCTGTCGGTAGTAGTCGCGGGTGTCGTCGTTGCCCGGCGTTTTCACCAGGGCGCCGCAGGTCAAACCCAGCAGCAGGCTACCGGCGGCGTTGCCCAGGGCGTGGCCGATGTGCTCGAACAACAGGGTATCGAAGCGGGCGATGGCACGATCCTGATCCGGGTCCTGGGTGGCCTGCATTTCCTCCAATACATAGGGATGACAGCGGATCGCCCCCTGGCCGAAGATCATCATGCTGCGCGTGAGGATATTCGCCCCCTCCACGGTGATGGAGATCGGCACCGATTGGTAGCCGCGGCCGAGATAATTCTTCGGTCCCATGCAGATACCCTTGCCGCCATGTACATCCATGGCGTCATTGATGCACTGGCGCATGCGCTCGGTGACATGGTACTTGACCACGCCGGACAGCACCGCTGGCTTCTCGCCCAGATCCACGGCGCCGGCGGTCATGGTGCGGGCCGCGTCCATCACATAGGTATTGCCGCCGATGCGTGCCAGTGCTTCCTGGACCCCTTCGAACTCACCGATGGGCAGGTTGAACTGGCGGCGGATGCGGGCATAGGCGCCGGTGGTCATGCTGGCCATCTTCGCCGCCCCGGTGCCGCCGGCCGGCAGGGAAATCGAGCGGCCCACGGCCAGGCAGTTCATCAGCATCTTCCAGCCATGACCGATCATCGGCTGGCCACCGATCAGGTAGTCCATCGGAATGAATACATCGGTGCCGGAGTTCGGCCCGTTCATGAAGGCGGCATTGAGCGGAAAATGGCGGCGACCGATGTCGACGCCCTCGGTGTCCGTGGGGATCAGGGCCAGAGTAATGCCCAGGTCTTCCTGGTCACCCAGCAGGCCATCGGGATCATGGACCTTGAAGGCCAGACCGAGCAGAGTGGCGACCGGTCCGAGGGTGATATAGCGCTTTTCCCAGGTCACGCGCAGGCCCAGCACTTCTTCTCCCTGCCACTGACCGCGGCAGACGATACCCCGGTCCGGCATGGCGCCGGCATCCGAGCCGGCTTCGGGCGAGGTCAGGGCGAAGCAGGGCACTTCCTGTCCGGCTGCCAGGCGCGGCAGATAATGCTGTTTCTGCTCGTCGGTGCCGTATTGCAACAGCAGCTCGGCAGGGCCCAGGGAGTTGGGTACCATCACGGTGGAGCCCAGGTCGCCACTGCGGCTGGCCAGCTTCATGGCGATCTGCGAGTGGGCGTAGGCGGAGAAACCCTTGCCACCATATTCCTTGGGAATGATCAGACCGAAGAAGCCGTTACCCTTGATGAAATCCCAGACGTTCTCCGGCAGGTCCTGCAGCTCCGTAGTGACCTGCCACTCATTGGTCATACGGCAGAGTTCTTCCACCGGTCCATCGAGAAAGGCCTGTTCCTCGACCGTCAGGGTGGGCCTGGGGTAGCTGTGCAGCCGGTTCCAGTCGGGGCGACCGCTGAAGATCTCGCCGTCCCACCAGACAGTGCCGGCGTCCAGCGCCTCCTGTTCGGTATCGGAAATCGGCGGCAGCACCTTGCGGAACCAGTGGAACAGGGGAGTGGTAATGCTGCGGCGCCGCCAGTCGGTCAGGTTCAGGGGAATGGCGATGCCGAGGAATAATGCCCAGAGAATGATATCCAGCAACCAGTGGACCGGCCCCAGCAGAGTCATGGCCAGCAGGTAGACGCCGACCACCAGACAGCCGTTCAGCAGGCCGCTGCGTACCCAGGCGAGCACAGTGATGAGGAATATCAGGCCCAGCAGCCAGAGCAGGGTAAGCATGAAGCACTCCTTCAGGGTTGAAATCCAGCCTTCAGCATAGTCGGTCTGTCGTCATTATGGGACCGGCGCTGTAACGGGATATCACCTGGGGAGGAAGGAGCGGGGGAAGGAAAAAGGGGCAACAGCACAGGTCTGTTGCCCCGGTACGACAAAGGATCAGGGCTCGATGTGCGCCGTATCGTACTGGATGGTGCGGCCTGCAAGGTAGTAATGGAGGCACGCCCAGACATTGACGAAAGCGGCGATGATCAGCGCATAGCGCAGGCTGTCCACACCATAGGTAGTGTTCAGCAGGTCACTGGCCAGACCGATCAACTGCGGGCCGAAACCCAGGCCGAACAGGTTGAGGATCAACAGCATGATCGCCGATGCCAGCGCGCGGCTGCGCAGCGGCGTCAGACTCTGGATCATGGCGAAGCTGGGTCCGAGGTAGAAGGCGCCCAGAAACACGGCCGGAGCATAGGCGATCAGCGCCAGGGTGGTGTTCTCGATGGTATAGAAGCAAATGATGAACGGGATGGCGAGGATCTTGGCCAGACCGACGATCCAGGCATTCCAGCTTTGGTTACGGGCAGCCAGTTTGTCCGCCAGAATCCCGCCGACCCAGGCGCCGATACCGCCGACCATGCCCATCAGCGGGCCCAGTACCATGCCCACTTCCCCCGCGCTCATACCGTGGCTGCGCATCAGGAACGCCGGTGTCCAGACGATGGTGCCGTAGCCGACCAGGGCGGTCAGGGTGACGCCCGTCACCACGTGACGGGTAGTGCGTACGCGCCAGAGTACCGCCATGCCGGCCTTGACACTGACCTTGCCGCGGGGCGGTGGTGGGACGCCATCGGCGAAGCCGCGGGGCGGCTCGATCATCGTAAAACGCACCAGTAACGCGATCAGCAGGCCGGGCAGACCGACGATGAAGAAGGCTGCGCGCCAACCCCAGGCGTCGGCAACGAAGCCGCCGACGAGGAAACCGATCATGATGCCGAAATACACGCCGAGGGAATACAGCGCCATGGCGCTGGAGCGCTGCTCCTTCGGATACAGGTCCGACAGCATGGAGTGCGACGGCGGGCTGGAGCCGGCCTCGCCGATGCCGACGCCGATCCGGGCGGCCGCCAATTGCCAGAAGTTCTGCGCCAGGCCGCACATTGCGGTCATCAGACTCCAGATGGCGATGGCCCAGGCGATGATGTTGCGACGATTGGAGCGGTCAGCCCAGATGGCGATAGGTATGCCGAGGGTGGCATAGAACAGGGCGAAGGCAATGCCTGACAGAAAGCCCAGTTGGGTGTCCGACAGCAACAGGTCGGCCTTGAGCGGTTCGATCAGGATGCCGACGATATTACGGTCGACATGGCTGGAGGTATAGGCCAGCACCAAAATAAACAGGGCGTAACGACGGTAGGCCGGAGTAATGCGGCTGACAAAGTCGTCCTTGGCAGTTGCCGATGTCTCTGGCAATTGGGACATGAAATATCTCCGTATCATGGTTGTTTTTCTGACCCAAAGCATACGGTCGGGCTTGCCTGGCCACAATCGACCGCACGGTCACATTTGTAGAACTTTTGTAATCCTGCCAGCGGTGTCGGCGGGCTTGAATCCGGGGATTTCGCCCCCATATCGTTCGGCTGATCCATGAATTGAAGGGGTATGCATGACGGCAGCAATCACAATCCGCGGGCTCGAGAAAACCTACCCCAATGGCATGCGTGCGCTGAAGGGGCTGGATCTGGATGTGGGCCAGGGTGATTTCTTCGCTCTGCTCGGCCCCAACGGTGCAGGCAAGTCCACTACCATCGGCATACTTTCTTCATTGGTAAGCAAGACCGCCGGCAAGGTGAGCATTTTCGGGCATGATCTGGATACCGATCTGCTGGCTGCCAAGCGCTGCATCGGCGTGGTACCGCAGGAATTCAATTTCAGCCAGTTCGAGAAGGCGCAGGATATCCTCATCAACCAGGCCGGCTACTACGGCATCCCGGCGGGCGAGGCGCGGGAGCGGGCCGAGCATTTTCTGCGTCGCCTGAGTCTGTGGGACAAACGCGACGTGCCTTCACGCATGCTCTCCGGCGGCATGAAGCGCCGGCTGATGATTGCCCGGGCGCTGATCCATGAGCCGCGGCTGCTGATTCTCGACGAGCCGACTGCGGGCGTGGATATCGAGATCCGCCGCTCGATGTGGCAGTTCCTGGAGGAGATCAACGCCCAGGGCGTCACCATCATCCTGACCACGCACTATCTGGAAGAAGCCGAACAGCTGTGCCGCAATATTGCCATCATCGACGGCGGTCAGATCATCCACAACACCAGCATGCGCAAACTGCTAAAGGAACTGCATGTCGAGACATTCCTGCTCGATTGCCGCGACGTCATGGAGCATGCGCCGGTGCTGCCGGGTTTTCCCTGCGTGCTGGCGGACGACCACACTCTGGAGGTACAGGTGGACAAGGAGCAGGGGATGAATGGCCTGTTCGTCGAGCTGGCCGCGCAGGGCGTCGAGGTGCTGAGCATGCGGAACAAGAGCAACCGGCTCGAGGAACTGTTTCTCCGGCTGGTGGAAGGTAATAACGATAAGGGAGCAGCATGAGCATGGGTCATCGGCGCAGCAGTTGGATCGCCTTCATCACTATTCTGAACAAGGAAGTACGTCGCTTTTCCCGCATCTGGCCGCAAACCTTGCTGCCGCCGGGCATCACCATGGCGCTGTACTTTGTCATCTTCGGTAACCTGATCGGCGGGCGCATCGGCGAAATGGATGGTTTCGCCTATATCGATTACATCGTGCCGGGCCTGATCATGATGTCGGTGATCACCAACAGCTATTCCAACGTGGTGTCGAGCTTCTTCAGCACCAAGTTCCAGCGCTCCATCGAGGAGTTGATGGTGGCCCCGGTGTCGCCCCACGTGATTCTGCTGGGCTATTCCCTGGGTGGCGTGGCGCGAGGATTGGCGGTGGGGCTGATCGTTACGCTGATGTCGCTGTTCTTCACCCGGCTGCAGGTGCAGCATATCGGCTTGACCATCGGCGTGATCTTTCTCACCTCGCTGGTATTCTCCCTTGGTGGCTTCATCAATGCCGTTTATGCCCGCAATTTCGATGATATTTCCATCGTGCCGACCTTTGTGCTGACGCCGCTGACCTATCTGGGCGGAGTATTTTATTCGATCAGTCTGCTCCCGGAGTTCTGGCAGAGCGTGTCGCTGATCAACCCGATCCTGCACATGGTCAACGCCTTCCGCTTTGGTATCCTCGGTGTGTCGGATATCAATATCGGGATTGCACTGGTTCTGATGGCGGTGTTCGCCGTGGTGCTGTACGCCTTCAGTTATCGCCTGCTGGTGCGCGGCACCGGGCTGCGACAGTAGCCTTTGGTTACTGGCCTGACCCGCACGGCACAGGTATGCTTGCGGGTTTAGGAAGTGCTGAACAATTACTCATGCTCTCTGGCTTTCAGGCCGGTTCGCAATCGAGGCGCGGTTTTGAAGGCATGCCGGGGCCTGTCGAGAAACCGCAACGACGAGTGCGGGCCGGCCTGAAAGCCCCGCAGGGCGAGTCCTGAAGCGCACATCTGCTGCGTTGTGCTTCTTGTTAAGGGCTACGGCCATTA
>DXBL01000066.1 GCA_019116555.1 Candidatus Pseudomonas excrementavium | reverse complement strand
CGGGACGATCAGGTGGCGGACAAGATTCTTGGGCTGGAGCGCTGCCCGCGCTACCGCACCGATGGCTTCGTGCTGGAGGGCGGCGCGATCCACGTGGATGGCGAGGGCACGCTGATCACCACCGAGGAATGTCTGCTCAATGCCAACCGCAATCCGCACCTGCAGCGCCATGAGGTCGAGCGGATGCTGATGGATTATCTGGGCATCGAGCGGGTCATCTGGCTGCCGGAGGGGTTGTACAACGACGAAACCGACGGTCATGTGGATAACTTCTGCTGCTTCGTGCGTCCCGGTGAAGTGCTGCTGGCCTGGACCGATGATCCGACTGATCCCAACCATGCCCGTTGCCAGGCGGCGTTGCGGGTGCTGGAGAGCAGCCGGGATGCGCAGGGGCGGGAGCTGACGGTGCACCGGATGCCGATTCCCGGGCCGATTCACGCCACCACAGCGGAATGCGCGGGAGTGGATCAGGTGCCGGGCAGCCAGCCGCGCTCGCCCAGCATTCGCCTGGCCGGCTCCTACATCAACTTCCTGATCGTCAATGGCGGCATCATCGCGCCTTCGTTCGATGATCCGCAGGACGCCCAGGCCCAAGCCGTTCTCGAGTCCCTGTTTCCCGACCGCCGGGTAGTGATGGTGCCCGGGCGGGAAATCCTCCTGGGTGGGGGCAACATCCACTGCATCACTCAGCAGCAGCCTGCCGTCTGAATATTCTGCTGCCCATCCGCTGAAATACGTTTTATAGTCTCCGCTCATCGCCCGGTAATTTCTTGATTGTTGGGCGTTTTTTCGTCAATGAGCTGAAGCCGAGGATGCTCCATGCCGTTTGCACACCGTGCTGTCGCCCTGCCGCTGGCGGGCCTTGCGATTCTGTTGTCTGGCTGTAAAGAACCGACTGCCTCGACGGCCCCACCGGTTGTGCATGACGTGCCCGCGACCCTGTCCGGCGAGCTGTCCAGCCAGAGCCCGATCAACCTGAACGATGGCTCGCGCACCCACAGTTTCGACCTGCAGTTGCAAGGCGGCAGCCTGTACAGAGTGGAAAGCAGCGGTGCGTTGAACCAGCCGGTATTGCTGTTGTTGTCGGAGCAGGGCGAGCTGATCAGCGGCCCGCGTAACGAGGCCCTGTTCCTGCAGCCGGAAAAAGACGGTCGCTACCGACTGGCGGTCAGCGGTAAGGATGCCAGTGATTACGGTCCCTTCCGCGTCGAGCTGAGCACCGGCGAACTCACCAATGACGGTGAGCTTCAGCCGGAGGCGGATATCCTGGGCCGGCTGCAGGCCGGCAGCACCAACAATGGCAACCACTACAGCCTGCAGGTAGCGGAACAGGGATTGTATGAACTGGTCATGCGGTCCGCCGAGTTCGACACCGTATTGAAGCTGCGCGGTAAAGGGCTCAACCGGACGGATGACGATAGCGCCGGCGGCACCGATTCGCGACTGCTGACGATGCTGCCGGAGGGCAGTTACCAGCTGATCGCCAGTGGTATCGATGCCGCTGACCAAGGCATCTACAGCCTGAGTTTCAAGCGCTGGGAGATGCCCGAAGGAGTGACTCTCGGTGACGGCGATCAGCTGCAGCTGGGCGAAGAAGCCACCGGTATGCTGACCGGGCATCCGCAGACCTACCGACTGGCAGTGGAGCAGGCGGGACTGCTGCAGGTCAGCATGCGGTCGGATGACATCGACAGTCTGCTGGAGTTATCCGGACTGGGCATCAACGCCCGTGACGATGACAGTGGTGGTGGGTATGACGCGCTGCTGAGTGTGGTGGTCGAGCCGGGCGTCTATCGTATCAACGCGGCGCAGCATGGCAACGGCGAAGGGGTCTTCACCCTGCATACGGAGTTGACCGAAGTGGCTCCTCTGGGCGACCGGATTGCCCCAGGCGAAACCCGTGTGGGCCGTCTGACCGAAGGGCAACCCGCCGTCGCCAAGCTGCAGATCGAGCAGAGTGGGCGCTACCGGATTACCCTGCGCTCATCGGATTTCGACGCGCTGCTGGGCCTGGAGGGAGAAGAAGTGGAAGCGACGGACGATGACAGTGCCGGCGGCACCAATGCCCAGCTGGAGTTATATCTCGAGGCGGGGGAATATCAATTGCTGAACAGCACCTACGGTAACGAAGGGACCGGCAACTTCGTCCTGGCGGTCAGCGCACCGCTGTAGCATACAGCTGAGCCAGCCGGCTGGCTGGTGCGGCTGTTCCTGTACCGCCACGCGGGAATCGCTGCCATGGGTTATGCTGAGGATCTGTCATGCCGGTGCAGCGGTCGCTGCGCCGGAGGTTCATCCGCTACCCATGAGGATCATCAATATGAAGCTGTATTACAGCCCGGGCGCCTGTTCACTGGCCGTCCACATCATACTCAACGAGGGTGGATTTTCCTTTGACAAGGAACAGGTCGACCTTGCTACCAAGAAAACCGCCAGCGGTGGGGACTATACCGCCGTCAATGCCAATGGTTATGTTCCCGCGCTGGAGTTGAACAACGGCGAAGTCCTGACCGAGGCGGTGGTGATCCTCGGTTATCTGGCGGATCAGGTGCCCGAACGCAAGCTGGCTCCGGAAACGGGCAGCATGGCGCGGTATCGACTGCAGGAAAAGCTCAACTTCATCACGACCGAACTGCACAAGAGCTACGGCTCGATGTTCAACCCGGCCATGCCGGATGAGTGGAAGGCGCAAGTCAAACAAGGCCTGGGGCGGCGTCTGGGCTTTATCGCCGGAGCGCTGGAAGGCAAGCAGTACCTGATGGGCGACGGCTTCACGATCGCCGACGCCTATCTGTTACCGTTCTGAGCTGGAGCGACCGACTGGGGGTGGATCTGTCAGCCTGGCCGGTGCTGGGCAGCTACAGCAGCCGCGTTGCCGAACGGCCGGCGGTGCAGGCAGCCATGCGGGCCGAGGGCCTGCATGGCTGAGCCGAGAAGTGGATCATTGGCCGCCGGAGTGACAGCCAGTGGCACCGTTCGATGATCCCGGCTGTTTGGTCTGTATCAGCTCATCGAGCTGGCACAGGCCGCAGCCGCTCTCATTCGGGTGATTGCCCTCCACATAGCGCACCCGACGCCGGGCCGAGGTGCGGTCGGCGCTGAATCGATAACGGGGACGATCAGTCTGGCTTGGCATGACTGACTCCTTGCTGGCAGTGGGCATGTTGTCAGACAACTCAACCGGTGATTAACTCCCGCCCGCGCTGAACTGCAGCCAGTACCTGGGCCGGCGCAGTACCGCCGATATGGTCGCGGGCATTGACCGAGCCTTCCAGGGTCAGTACCTCGAACACATCCTGCTCGATCTGGTCGCTGAAGCGGCGCAGTTCCTCCAGGCTCATCTCGGCCAGGTCCTTGCCACTGTCCACGCCATATTTCACCGCATGGCCGACGATCTCGTGGCAATCACGGAACGGCAGGCCCTTGCGCACCAGGTAGTCGGCCAGGTCGGTGGCGGTGGAGAAGCCGCGGCGGGCCGCTTCGCGCATCACCTCCTCACGGGGCTTGATCGCGGGGATCATGTCGGCGAAGGCGCGCAGACTGTCACGCAGGGTGTCGGCGGCGTCGAACAGCGGCTCCTTGTCTTCCTGGTTGTCCTTGTTGTAGGCCAGCGGCTGGCTCTTCATCAGGGTCAGCAGGCCCATCAGGTGGCCATACACGCGACCGGACTTGCCGCGCACCAGTTCCGGCACGTCGGGGTTCTTCTTCTGCGGCATGATCGACGAGCCGGTACAGAAGCGGTCGGGCAACTCGATGAAGTTGAACTGGGCGCTGGTCCACAGCACCAGCTCCTCGGAGAAGCGCGACAGGTGCATCATCGCCAGCGAGGCGGCGGCGCAGAATTCGATGGCGAAGTCGCGGTCGGAAACGCCGTCCAGCGAGTTGCCGGATACCGCATCGAAGCCCAGCAGCTCGCAGGTCAGGCTGCGGTCGATCGGGTAGGTGGTGCCGGCCAGGGCGGCACTGCCCAGCGGCATGCGGTTGACCCGCTTGCGGCAGTCGAGCAGGCGCTCGCGGTCGCGGCAGAGCATCTCGAACCAGGCAAGCAGGTGGTGGCCGAAGGTCACCGGCTGGGCAGTCTGCAGGTGGGTGAAGCCGGGCATGATCACCGCCGCGTGTTGCTCGGCCTGAGCCAGCAGGCCGCGCTGCAGGCGCTCCAGTTCGGCAACGATGATGTCGATCTCCTCGCGCAGCCACAGACGGATGTCGGTGGCGACCTGATCATTGCGCGAACGGCCGGTGTGCAACTTCTTGCCGGTAATGCCGACGCGCTCGGTCAGCCGCGCCTCGATGTTCATGTGCACGTCTTCCAGATCCACCCGCCAATCGAACTGTCCGGCCTCGATTTCGCCCTGGATCGCCCGCAGCCCGTCGATGATGCTGTCGCGTTCGCTGTCGCTGAGCACGCCAACCTTCGCCAGCATGGTGGCATGGGCGATGGAGCCCTGAATGTCATGCTTGTACAGGCGCTTGTCGAAATCGACCGAGGCAGTGAAACGGGCGACGAAGGCGTCCACCGGTTCGCTGAAACGGCCGCCCCAGGATTGGTTGGTAGTCTGATCTTGGCTCATGGGTCGGATGGTTCCGCTGCAGAATGGGAAGAAGGCACATAGGATATCATTTGTGCTTGCACCATGGCGCCCGGCTGGCGGAGACTGCGCGGATGAAGAATGGATTCTGGTCATTATTGAGCGAGCCCCAGGCAGGGGAGGATTTCTTTCTCCCGGATCTGTGCTCGCCGGTCGCCGTGTTTACCCTGGTGGTGCTGGCGGAGCTGATGGTGCTGGTCTGGGTTTTGGCCCAGCCGATTACCGCTGGCTTCGACTGGCTGCAACTGGCGATGGCGTCGCTGTTCGTGCAATGGATAGTGCTGCTGTCCGCGGCGCTGTTGTGCCGTTTGCGACCATGGATGCGCCGCCGCCCGCTGGGTTTGGCGATCGGTTGCTGCTACGCGGTGGTGGTCGGGCTGGCGTTACTGTTCACCGTGGTTGCCGACTGGGTGCTCTACCAGGGCATGGCCGGCGTACCGCCGCTGCATGGCGATCAGTTGCTGCGCCACGGCCTGATCGCGCTGATCATGACCAGCATGCTGCTGCGTTACTTCTATCTGCAGCAGCAATGGCAACTGCACAATCAGGCGGCCCTGCAGGCACGCCTGCAATCGCTGCAGTCGCGCATCCGCCCGCACTTCCTGTTCAACAGCCTCAACAGCATCGTCAGCCTGATCGGCAGCCAGCCGGAAAAGGCGGAAACCGCGGTGCTGGATCTGTCCGACCTGTTCCGTGCCAACCTGGCCGATACCGATGCGCTGGCGACCTGGGGCGAGGAGTATCGCCTGTGCCGCGGTTATCTGCGCATCGAGCAGTACCGCCTGGGCGAACGGCTGCGGGTCGATTGGCAGGTGGATGACCTGCCGGAAAGTCTGCCAATGCCGCTGCTGACCCTGCAGCCACTGCTGGAAAACGCCATTCTGCATGGTCTGCAGCCCAGCATTCATGGCGGCGACATCAGCGTTACGGGGCGCTACCGTGAGGGTCGCGTTGAACTGCTGGTATCCAACAGCTGTCCACAACAATCAGAGCACCGTGGTGCCAGTATGGCGCTGAACAATATCCGTGCCCGCCTCGTCGCCCTGTTCGGGCCGGCCGCCAGGGTGGAGGCATGGCAGGACGGGCCGCGCTACTTCAGCAGGCTGGTCTATCCTTGTAGGAAACCGTCCACTTAACAGGAAGTCATTCAGGCATGAAAGTACTTATCGCCGATGATGAACCTCTTGCCCGAGAGCGCCTGGCCAGACAGGTCTCGGCCTTGCCGGGTTATACCGCCTTGCCGGAGATGGCCAGCAACGGGCACGAGGTGTTGGAACTGGTTGAGAAACTGCATCCCGACATCGTTCTGCTGGACATCCGCATGCCCGGCATGGACGGCTTGCAGGCGGCGGCGCGGCTGTGCGAGCTGCCGGATGCGCCGGCGGTGGTGTTCTGCACCGCCCATGGCGAATATGCCCTGGAAGCCTTCGCCGTCAGCGCGGTCGGTTACCTGCTCAAGCCGGTGCGCAGCGAGGACCTGGCTGACGCGTTGGGCAAGGCGCAGAAACTCAACCGCCTGCAATTGGCCAGTCTGGGCAGGGCTGGCATCGCCAGCGAAACCCAGCAGGCCCGCAGCCATATCAGTGCTCGCACCCGCAAGGGGGTGGAGCTGGTGCCGATCGAGGATGTGCTGTATTTCGTTGCCGACCACAAATACGTGACTTTGCGCCACAGCGAGGGGGAGCTGTTGCTGGACGAGCCGCTCAAGGCGCTGGAGGACGAGTTCGGCAACCACTTCGTGCGCATCCACCGCAATGCGCTGGTGGCGCGCAACCGGATCGGCCGGCTGCAGCGCAGCTCCATGGGACATTTTCATCTGCATCTCAAGGGGTTACCGGATGAGACCTTGACGGTCAGCCGCCGTCACGTGCCGGGATTGCGCAAGCTGATGGAAGAGTTATGACGGGGCTGCATCACCAGCCCGCGTGGATGATGGACGGGGCATCGCGTATCATGCCCGTTGGTAGACAGCGAGAATCCCATGAGTCGACATCTGCGAATCGCCACCCGCAAGAGCGCCCTGGCCCTGTGGCAGGCCGAATACGTCAAGGCGCGTCTTGAACAATTGCACCCCGGGCTGACTGTCAGCCTGGTCCCGATGGTCAGCCGCGGCGACAAGCTGCTGGACTCCCCGCTGGCCAAGATCGGTGGCAAGGGCCTGTTCGTCAAGGAGCTGGAAACGGCGCTGCTGGCCAACGAGGCCGACCTGGCGGTGCATTCCATGAAGGACGTGCCCATGCAGTTTCCCGAGGGGCTGGGGCTGTACGCCATCTGCGAGCGGGAAGACCCGCGCGACGCCTTCGTTTCCAATACCTTTGAGTCCATCGACGCACTGCCCCAGGGCAGTGTGGTCGGCACCTCCAGCCTGCGCCGTCAGGCCCAGTTGATGGCCCGACGCCCGGATCTGCAGATCCGTTTTCTGCGCGGCAACGTCAACACCCGCCTGGCCAAGCTGGATGCCGGCGAATACGACGCCATCATCCTCGCCGCGGCCGGCCTCAAGCGACTGGGCTTCGATGACCGCATCCGCAGTTGCATCCCGCCGGAACTGAGCCTGCCCGCTGGCGGCCAGGGCGCGGTGGGTATCGAATGCCGCAGCGACGACACCGAGCTGCATGCCTTGCTGGCGCCGATGAATGATCTGGACAGCGCCCTGCGGGTACGCGCCGAGCGGGCGCTGAACAACCACCTGAACGGCGGCTGCCAGGTGCCGATTGCCTGTTATGCCGAGCGCGCCAATGGCGAGATCTGGCTACGCGGGCTGGTGGGTGAGCCGAACGGCGAGCGGTTGCTTACCGCCGAAGCCCGTGGCCCCGAGAGCGAGCCAGAGCAACTCGGCGTGGCGGTGGCCGAGGACCTGTTGCGCCAGGGCGCGCAGGAGATTCTGGATGCCGTCTACCGGGAGGCGGACGGGCAGTGAGCGCAGCGCTGCTGCTGACCCGCTCGGACGGCGTTAATCGCCGTCTCGCCGAACGGTTGCAGGCACAGGGCATCGGTGCCATCAGCCTGCCGCTGCTGCAGATCGACCCGCAGCCGGAAACCGCCGCCCAGCGCAGCCTGATGCTGGAGCTGGACCGCTATCAGGCGGTGATGGTGGTCAGTCCGATCGCGGCGCGGTTGGGGCTGGAACGGCTGGATGCGCTCTGGCCGCAGCCGCCGGCTGCCATCGAGTGGTTCGCGGTGGGCGCGGGAACCGCGGCAGTGCTGGAGGATTACGGCCTGCCGGTGCAGATTCCCCTGGACGGCCAGGACAGTGAAGCACTGTTGCGGCTGCCGGCCTGGCAGCGGCTGTTGAGCCTGCCGGACCTGCGTGTGCTGATCTGGCGCGGAGTGGGCGGCCGCGATCATCTGGCGGCGACCATCCGTGATGCCGGTGGCCGGGTGGATCTGCTCGAGCTTTACGAACGCAACATGCCGGCGACGCTGGCGCAGGATCTTGCCACGGCGGCCGAGCAGGGCGCGGGGGCGATAGTGATACTCAGTGGCCAGGCGCTGCAGCATTGGCGGCGTGCGGCCGGAACGACATGGGAGCAGCAGCGCCACTGGCGCTGTTGGGTACCGGGAGTGCGGGTGGCCGAGCTGGCCAGGGAGCTGGGCTGTACTGATGTCATAGTCTGCCACGGAGCGGATGATGACAGTGTACTGGCTGCCGTGACGGCGCATCCGCTCACGCCATAAGGGGAAACGCGTGGAACCGACTAAAGACAATAATCAGGGCACCGGCGAATCCGCCACCGACACCATCGTGACGGCGCCGGTACAAACGAGCACCGGCACATCGGACAAGCGCGACCAGGCCACCGGCGGCGGTGCTCCGCCGCCGCCAACCCCACCGCGTTCCCGGCGCGACAAACGCAGCTCCGGCAACGGCGGCGGGCGCGGTGTGTCACTGCTGGCGCTGCTGGTCGGCCTGGTTGCCCTGGGCCTGTCCGGCTGGCAGTGGTATCAGAGCCAGCAACTGGAGCAGGGCCGACAGGTGCAGCTGGACAACCAGCTCACCGAGATGCGCAACGCCCAGCGCCAGGAGCAGCGTAGCGCGGAACAGCGGCTGGCCGGGTTGCCGTCCGGCGAGGAGTGGCAGCAGTTGCAACGCCTGACGGCGGACATGCAGCGCAGCCAGCAGGCCCTCAGCCAGCGGTTGGATACGCTGCAGGGCGATGCCCGGGCGGACTGGAAGCTGGCCGAGGCCGAATACCTGTTGCGCCTGGCTTCCCTGCGGCTGCTGGCGGCCCAGGATGTGGCCTCGGCGCGGCAATTGCTGGAGGCGGTGGACCATATCCTGCAGGCCCAGCCCGACAGCGGCGTGTTTGCCGTGCGCGAGCAATTGGCCCGCTACCAGACCGAACTGGAGGCGCTGCCGGTGGTGGACCGCTCCGGTCTGTACCTCAGGCTGGCGGCGCTGCATGACCAGGTGGCGAATCTGACCGCGCTGCCGGTACCGGTGTTCGATCCGAACGAGGTGACGCCCGAAGAGGAATTCGAGGACCGCCTGGCCCGCCGCACCCGTGGCGAACGCATGCTGATGCGCCTGGAGCGTTATGTGCGGGTCGACTTCCAGCGGGGCAAGGTCATCACGCCGCTGCTCGATGAAGCGGAAATGCAGCGTATCCGGCGCACCCTGCAACTGACCCTGGAACAGGCTCAGTGGGCCGTACTGCGCGGCGAGGGTGATATCTATCGCGACAGTCTGGAACATGCCGACGGCATGCTGCAGCAGTTCTTCGAAGTGGACAACCCGCAGGTGCAGGCGATGCAGAGCCGACTGAAGCAATTGGCCGAGCAGCGCATCACCATCGTCGCGCCGGATGTGGCGCCGCTGCAGCAGGGCCTGGCGGCCTATATCCAGAGCCGCAAGGCGCCCACCAGTAATGGAGCAAGCGCCGATGAGTAAAAGCTACATCGCAGTGCTGGTGGTGGTGCTGATCGCCGCCCTGCTGGGCATGGCGGTTGCCGAGGATCCCGGCTACCTGCTGATCGCCTGGCGCAACATGTCCATCGAGACCAGCATATGGGTCGGTCTGGCCTTCGTGTTGGCGCTGTGGCTGCTGTTAGGGCTGCTGCGCGCACTGGTACGGCTGATCAATGCCTCCAGCCGCCGGGTCAATCCCTGGTCACGGCGCAACCGCAGTCGTCGCGCCAGCCAGGTCACCACCCGCGGGCTGCTGGAATTCGCCGAAGGCCACTGGTCCAACAGTCTGCGCCTGCTGCGCCGCGCCGCGCCCCATGCCGAACAGCCGCTGATCAACTACCTGGCGGCGGCCCGCGCGGCCCACGAACTGGAGGATTATCGCGAAGCCGATAATCTGCTGCGTGAAGCCTACGAAAC
>DXBL01000003.1 GCA_019116555.1 Candidatus Pseudomonas excrementavium | reverse complement strand
CCGGCGGGGATGGCGGTCAAACTCAGATCGGAGGTATTGATCTGCAGGTTGTAATTGGGACGGTAGCTGATTTCCCCGGCCACCGTCGAACCAGCGACGCTGGTCTGAAAGCTCAGCCCATACAGCTGGATATCTTCCGGATATTCCAGAAAGTAACCCGCCGGTCCGCTGACACCATTGATGCCCGGCACACCCGGCAACACGGCGTCGTATCCCCTGACCACCGAGAACGCCGGAATGCGGCTGTGATAATTCATGGCGTACAGACCGAACTCGGTGTCATGCAGTTCCGGCACGAACCAGCGCAGAGCAATACCGTACTGGCCACTGTCGCTCGCCTCCCGATCCTTGTCGTAGCGCACGTTGTAATCCGTGGTCAGGTTGGTGGGCGGATACAGAATCGACGGGGCGCTGCCGTGCGGGTTGTCCGCCCCTACGCCAAGTCGGTCGTTACAGCCCTTGGCCAGGGTGTCGCTGGTGGAGAAAAAGGTGCCGCAGTTGTCCACCACGCTCGGCGCCCATTTCAACTGATAGAAGAGTTCCATCGTCAGGTTCTGCGTCAATCCCTGGGACAGGTAAAGCATCTCGACCGGAATCAACCCTTCCTTGACTTCCGCACCCGGCCGGCGAAAGGCGGATACGTCGATTGGGTTGATGGTGTTGAGCGAGTTGCCGATAAACAGACTCTCGCCCCAGCTCACCACCTGGCGGCCGAGCCGGATGTTGCCGGGGTTGTTGCCGATGAAATAATTGTGGTACACGAAGGCGTCCATCAGCGCGATGCCGGAGCCCTTTTGCAGCGGATCGCGACCATCGTCACGAATATCATAGAAGTGCTGACCGCCGTCCTTGGTCTCGAAGTCGTACCAGTACTTGCCGCGGAAGAAGGCACCGGAGTCACCGTAGCGCAATTCCAGATCGTGGGACCCCTTGAAGATCTTCGAGAAGGCATCGCCCTTGTCGAAATTCAATCGCCCATCGTCGGTGGTCTTGGCCGCCGCTCTGCCGCCGTTGTACGGATCGATGAAATCCGCATCAGGGTTGGCAGTAGCCCAACTGGCACCGATGGACAACTCGCTGTCGAATTGCCCATCCAGATTCCCCCAGGTAAAGGACACGGCCTGGGTCAACGGTGTGAAAGCGAGGCCGATTGCCAGAGGCAGGAACGCCAGCGGCCGTGGATTGACTATTTTTATCATTGTTCTAATCCCTTGTGTTGGTCCACAGGCTCCAGCAGGAGCCAACTAGAGACTAGCATCAGATGAATGAATATTCATTTGTTTTTCGTACTGCGGTTCGCAGAAACAGAAACCGGAGCACAGGGCTCCGGTTTCAAAGGTATACAAGGTGCTGACTGCGTGTCAGCTACCCAGTTTCAAATGTTGTTCGTACAGCAGATCGACGATGCCATTACTCGGTGCGTAACCCTGTACGGTGGACAGCAGCGTCTCGCGCACCAGGTTGTAATTATCATCCCGTACCGCCTGGCGCAGCGTATCGAGAATCGGCAGCAACTGGCTCCAGGAGATGTAGACCTCGTTGGCCCGGTGGATCTTGCTGTGCGCGGTTGCCTCCGGGTTATCACCGATCAGCAGCTCCTCATACAGCTTCTCGCCCGGCCGCAGACCACTGAAAGTGACAGCGATATCGCCCGACGGATTTATCTCGTCGCGCACCGTCAGACCCGACAGCATAATCATCTTGCGCGCCAGGTCGACAATGGTCACCGGCTCGCCCATGTCCAGCACGAAGACATCCCCACCCTGCCCCATGGCCCCCGCCTGGATCACCAATTGCGCGGCCTCGGGAATGGTCATGAAGTAACGGGTGATATCCGGATGGGTCACGGTCACCGGGCCGCCACGGCGAATCTGCTCACGGAAACGCGGAATCACCGAACCGGAAGACCCCAGCACGTTGCCGAAACGTACCATGGTGAAACGCGTACGGTTCACCTGACTCACCTGCGCCTCCTCACCCCACAGGCGCGGCGCCTGCTCCGCGCTCAGCGCCTGCAATACCAGCTCGGCCAGCCGCTTGGTGGAACCCATCACGTTGGTCGGACGCACTGCCTTGTCGGTAGAAATCAGCACGAAGTTTTCCACTCGGCAACGGATCGCCGCCTGCGCGGTGTTCAGGGTGCCGAACACGTTGTTCATGATGCCTTCGGCGATATTGTGCTCCACCATGGGCACATGCTTGTAGGCTGCGGCGTGATAGATGGTGTTGATCTTCCAGGCACCGATCACGTCCTGCAGGCGACCGAAATTGCGGATCGAGCCCATGATGGGCACCAGCTGGATATCCAGCTTGCGGCTGCGGATCCAGCCTTCCAGTTCGCCATGGATTTCATACAGGGCGTATTCGCTGTGCTCGAACAGCACCAGGGTAGTCGGTTCGGATTGCACGATCTGGCGGCACAGTTCACTGCCGATCGAACCACCCGCCCCAGTGACCATGACCGCCTGGCCCTTGATGCAACGCTGGAACAGCGATGGGTCCGGCGGCACCGGATCGCGCCCCAGCAGGTCAGCGATGTCCACTTCCTGCAGATCATCCACCTTCACCTTGCCGCAGGCCAGGTCCATGATGCCGGGAATGGTACGCACATGCAGGCCATGGCCCTGCAATTTGGTGAGGATCTCCTGACGCCGCGCCCGGGTCGCCGAGGGCAGTGCCAAGAGCATCTCCGCCGCGCCTGTATCGGTGATCATGCTGCCCACCCCATCGCCGGAATACACCGGCAATCCGGCAATGGTGCGGCCGATCAGTTTGGGGTCGTCGTCCACAAAGGCAACTGCCTTGTACATGCGCCCCACCTTCAATGACGCCAGCAATTGCGTACCCGCCGCCCCCGCGCCGTAGATGGCGACCGGCTGGCCAGCCATATCCCCGTCACGGGCCCGCATGTTCGGCAGACCGGCCGTCAGCCAGTCACCCATGAAGTATTCCCGCGCCAGCAGACGCAAGCCACCGATGAAGATCAGGCTCAGCGCCCAATAGGCGAAATACACCGAACGGGGAAAGAGCACATCCCAGCCCAGGTCCTTGGCCACCAGCAGGAGGAAGGCGAACGCCAGAAAGCCCAGGGTAACGGCCTTGGCAATGCAATAGAGCGCAACATTGCCGAAATGCCGCATGACCGCGCGATACATGCCCATGCGCACATAGATCGGCAGAGCCAGCAGCGGCGCAAGCACGAACAGGAATCCCTGCCCGCTTTCCGGCCAGAGCCAGCCCTCGTCGCCCAACCGCAGGAACAGCGCCAGCCAGAGAGCGAGAGATAACAGGAGTACATCCGCCACGATCTGAATGGAGCGTTTCTGGTTATGGTTGAGTTCAATCAATCGTTCTTTCAACACCGGAGAGGACCTCTGTTTTGGGGAGCGGGTACGCCAGACGCATCCGCACAGCGCAACCTGACAAAGGTGCGACAGCTAATGTAACAGAATGTTCCAGCCAATTAAGAGTAGCCGTCCGGGTTGGTGGACTGCCAGCGCCAGGCATCAGCGCACATCGCTTCCAGATCCAGACCCGCTCGCCAGTCAAGTTCCCGCTCGGCCAGTGCAGGATCGGCGTAGCAGCTGGCAACATCACCGGGGCGGCGATCGGTCAGGGTATAGGGCAGCTCGCGACCGCAGGCGCGCTCGAAGGCATGCAGCATATCCAACACCGAATAGCCTTTGCCGGTGCCGAGATTGAAAGCCTGGATGCCGAGCCCGCGCTCCAGCCATTGCAGCGCCTTAACATGCCCTTCGGCCAGGTCCATGACGTGGATGTAATCGCGCACGCCGGTGCCATCGGGGGTCGGATAATCGCTGCCGTATACGCTCAGCCGCTCGCGACGACCGACTGCCACCTGGGCGATGTAGGGCATCAGATTATTGGGAATGTCCGCCGGGTCTTCGCCGATCCGGCCGCTGGGGTGGGCACCCACCGGATTGAAATAGCGTAGCAGTGCCAGATTCCAGCTGTTGTCCGCCACATGCAGATCCCCAAGCATCTCTTCGATCATGAGCTTGGAGCGGCCATAGGGATTGGTCGCGCTGGTCGGGAAGTCCTCGCGGATAGGCAACGAAGCCGGGTCACCATAGACCGTAGCGGAGGAGCTGAACACCATATTCCGCACGCCGGCACGCTGCATGGCCTGACACAGCACCACGGTGCCGCTGACGTTATTGTGGTAATACCGTAACGGCTGCGCCACTGATTCGCCCACCGCCTTCAGTCCGGCAAAGTGGATTACCGCATCGATGGCATGGTCCTGAAACAGGTGATCGAGCAGCGCTGCGTCGTTGACGTCGCCTTCGATCAAGGTCACCGCGTGACGGGCAATGTCCTCCACCCTGCGCACCGCCTCCCGGCTACTGTTGCTGAAGTTGTCCAGCACCACCACACGGTAGCCGGATTCCAGCAGTCTGATGCAGGTGTGCGAACCGATATAACCCGCGCCTCCCGTCACCAAAATGGTCTTGCTCATGCATTATTTTCCTTGATCAATTGCACGTATCGCTTCCAACAGTTTGTCCGTTTCACGCTGCATCAGGTCTGCATCTCCACGGCTCTCTACGTTCAGACGGATGACCGGCTCGGTATTCGACGCCCGTAGATTGAAGCGCCAATCGGCGAAACAGACGCTCAGGCCGTCAGTGTAATCGATATCCAGCGCATCGGTAGCGTAGCGTGCTTCCATCGCCTTGAGCATCGCCGGGGCGTCACTGACTGTCAGGTTGATCTCGCCGGATGACGGATAGGCTGCAATGCGCTCACCCACCAGTTCGGACAGCGGCTTGCCCTTGCGGCAGACCAGCTCGGCGACCAGCATCCAGGGAATCATGCCACTGTCGCAATAGGCGAAATCACGGAAATAGTGATGCGCGCTCATCTCCCCGCCATAGGCCGCATCCTCAGCGCGCATGCGCTCCTTGATGAAAGCGTGCCCGGCTTTGGTCTGCACGGCTGTCCCGCCGTTCTGTTCGACCTGCTCCACGGTATTCCATACCAACCGCGGATCATGAATGATACGGGCGCCCGGTTCCTTCTTCAGGAAAGCCTCGGCCAGCAGCCCGACGATGTAATAGCCCTCGATGAACCGGCCCTGCTCGTCGAACAGGAAGCAACGATCGAAATCGCCGTCCCAGGCAATGCCCATGTCGGCCCGGTATTCGAGCACCGCATCGCGGGTCACACCGCGGTTTTCGGTCAGCAGCGGATTGGGGATGCCATTGGGAAAACTGGCGTCGGGCTCATGGCAGATCTTCACCATTTCCACCGGCATATGCAATTCAGCGAACGCCTTCTCCAGTGCATCCACCACCGGGCCGGCGGAGCCGTTGCCGGCATTGACCACCAGGCGCAGCGGCGTGAATGCGGCCGGGTCGATATAGCCGAGCAGGTGCTCAATGTACTCGGCGCGAGTACTGATCTGCTCATAGCTGCCGCGATCCGCATCCGCCACCGTCGGGTCGCGGCCCTCCACCAACTTGTATTCGTTGGCCTCGGCCAGGGCGCGGATATCCGCCAGTCCGGTGTCCGCCGAGATCGGCCGGGACCCTTTGCGCACCAGTTTGAAACCGTTGTAATCGATCGGGTTGTGCGAGGCCGTGACCTCGATCCCGCCATCCACACCCAGGTGGAACGTGGCGAAATACACTTCCTCCGTGCCGACCATGCCCAGGTCCAGCACATCCACGCCTTCGTCACGCAACCCGTTGGCCAGTGCCGCCTTCAATACCGATGAAGTTTCCCGCACATCACCACCCAGGACGACACGTTTGGGCTTGAGCCATTGCGCGAATGCGCGGGCGATGCGGTAGGCGATGCTCTCATTCAATTGCGAGCCCAACTGGCCGCGGATGTCATAGGCCTTGAAACAGGTGATTTCGGACATACGGGTTCCTGTAAGTTTTAATCGATGTTTGTTTGGGGGCGATGCTCCTCCCCCTACGCGCCTACCCCAATATCCGCCGCAACAACCCCGCCGTCGACGAATCCACTCCCTCCAGCTCCTCCCGCTCTCCGCGAATCCGCGCCAGCGTATCCACTGCCAACCGTTTACCCATCTCCACGCCCCACTGATCGAAGGGGTTGATCTCCCAGATCACCGATTGCACGAACACCTTGTGCTCGTACATCGCGATCAGGGCGCCGAGACTGTAGGGGGTCAGTTCATCCAGCAGCAGCGTCGAGCTCGGCTGGTTGCCGCGGTAACGTTTGTAGCTGGGCATGCTGTCCGGGTCTGCCAGCGCGGCGTCGCCCAGGGCCAGCAGGCGCGACTGCGCAAGACAGTTCGCCACTGCCAGCTCATGCTGAGCAGCCAACTCCTCCACCGGTTGACCGTGGGTCTCGCGATAGCGCCGGGCCGGCATGATGAAGTCGCAGGTCACTGCCTCGGTACCCTGATGCAACAGCTGATAGAAGGCGTGCTGGGCGTTCGGGCCCACGTCGCCCCAGATGATCGGGCAGGTGCTCTGCTCCACCGGCGCTCCATCGCGCGTCACACTCTTGCCGTTGGATTCCATCTCCAGCTGCTCGAGGTACATGGGCAGATGTTTCATTCGCCCATCGTAGGGCAGTATCGCCTGGGCATTGATGCCCAGCACGTTGGTATTCCACACCCCGATCATCGCCATCAACACCGGTAGATTGCATTCCCAGGGTGCCGTGCGGAAATGCTCATCCACCAGGTGCGCACCGGCGAGCATATGCCGAAAACCGTCCATGCCCACCGTCAGTGCAATTGGCAAGCCAATGGCGGACCACAGCGAGTAACGCCCGCCGACCCACTCCCAGATCTGCAGCTGATTCTCTTCACTGATGCCCCATTCGGTCATCTTCGCTGCAGCGGAAGAGACGCCCAGAAAATGGCAATGCAGCAGCCCGCTCCTGCTGCCCAGGGTACGCTGCAGCCACTGCCGCGCGGTTTCCGCATTGCTCAGCGTATCGATGGTCGTGAACGACTTGGAAGAAATGATGAACAGGGTGGAATGCGGATTCAAGGTACGCAGCAGCTGCGACAACTGGCTGCCATCCATGGTCGAGGCAAAATGCACGGTCAGCCGTGAGGAGGTCGGCATTGCGCTGTCACACAGCGCCTCGCTGACCATCAGAGGCCCCAGGTCCGAGCCACCGACGCCGATATTGACCACATCCGTCACCACCTCGCCGGTCACTCCCCGCCACTGCCCAGCGTGGAGTTTGTGGACGATTCGGTCCATACGGCCCAGTTGCTCATGCACCTGGGCGGTAATGTCCTGCCCCTTGACCGTGCATGTCGCCTCCGGTGGCAAGCGCAATGCCCAGTGCATGGCGGGGCGCTGCTCGGTGCAGTTGACCGATTCACCGGCGAACAGCCGCCTGATCCATTCGTCCAGCTTGCGCTGTCGCGCCAGTTCGAACAGGTTCGCCAGGGTCTGCCCGGTCAGACGCTGCTTGGAGTAATCGAACAGCAACGGCCCGCATTCACAGTGCAACTCATTGAAACGTTGAGGATCGCTCGCAAACAGCTGTGCCAGATGCTGTTCCTGCATGGTGTCGGCGTGGTCCGCCAGAACGCGCCAGATCATATTCTGTCCTTTATCAAGTACTTCAAGTCCCACTTCTCGGAGTGTAGCCCCCCGGACACACCTCAGCGCCGTCCAATACCGTGATACACAAACCCGCTGCGCTTCATGAAGTCGGGGTCCCAGACGTTGCGGCCATCCAGTAGCAGCGGCGTCGCCATCTCCGCTTTCAATCGCGTGAAGTCGGGGCTCCAATAGGACTTCCACTCGGTCACCAGCATCAGCGCATCGGCGCCGACGGCGGCGGCATAGGGATCATCATGCAATACCAGATCAGCGCGGGTACCCGCCCACGCCTGCAGCGCCGGCAGCGCCCGCGGATCATGCACATGGACCTGCACACCCTGGGCCCACAACGCCTCGATCAGCTTAAGTGCCGGCGCGTTGTCGATGCGTGCCGATTCAGGCTTGAAGGCCACGCCCCAGATCGCCACCCGGCGGCCTTCCAGCTGCGTGTCATAGTGTCGCCAGAGCTTGCGGAACAGTGTCTCCTTCTGCCGCTCATTGATTTGCAACACCTCCTCCAGCAACTGCGCCTGCAGACCGCTGTGCTGCAGGGTACTGGCCAGGCTCATCACGTCGCGGGAGAAACTCAGCCCACCGAATCCGCAACCGGGATAGAGGTAGGCTTCACCGATACGCGTATCCGCCCCCATGCCCTGGCGCACCCGTTCGATATCCACATCCAGACTATCGGCCAGGTTGGCCATGTCGTTCATGTAACTCAGGCGCGTGGCGAGCATGCCGTTGATGGCCAGTTTGGTGAATTCCGCCTCGCGCGGGCGCATCTGCATGATGCCATCCCGTCGGCGGTTGAAGGGCCGCAGCAGCTCGGCCACCAACCGACTCGCCCAGGGCATGTCAGCCCCCACCAGCCAATGATTCGGTCGGGTGAATCCGGTCAGCGCCGCGCCCTCGGTCAACAGGTCCGGCACGCTGACCACGGCGCCGAACCGGGAATCCGCGCCCGGGCGGTTCAGCAGTGTCTGCTGCAGAGCTTCGGTGCTGCCCACGGGGAAGGTGGACTGGTTGACGACCAGGAATTCCGGATCGATATCCGCCGGCAAGCCTTCAACCAGGCGGTGGGCCAGCTCCAGCGTATCCGGTGACAACGCCAGCCACAATACGGTACAGCGTGAATCGGGCAGCACATTCAGCGGCGCCACCACCAGCCGGCCCGCGCGCTTCTGTTCCAGCATCAGGGAAGCCAGGCCGGGTTCGCGCAGAGTGAATTCATCGCTGTCCAGGGTGTTGGCCACCGAACCGGGTGATACATGCAGGGTCACCTGATGTCCCGTCGACGCCATCGCCGCCGCACTCACCAGGGCGCATAGCGTATCGCCATACACTTCAAGGTACATGAATCAGCCCTCAGCCCTGATAACGTGCCAGCAACGCACGGAAATCCGCACCCAGTTGCGGATGCTGCACACCATAGGCCAGCGTCGCCTCCAGATAGCCCAGCTTGCTGCCGCAGTCATAGGAGCGTCCGGCAATATGCCAGGCCTCGACACCCTCGTTCTTCATCAGCTCGGCAATCGCATCGGTCAGCTGGATCTCGCCGCCGGCGCCCGGCGCAGTGTCAGCCAGCAGATCGAAGATACCCGCCGGCAGCACATAGCGCCCGACAATTGCCAGATTCGACGGTGCCTCTTCCCGCGGCGGCTTCTCTACCACGCGCGTCATGCGTGCATGTCCGGCTGGCTGCAGCGCAGCGCCGTTCAGGTCGACGACCCCATACTGATGCACCAGCTCAGTCGGCACCGGCTCGACCATGATCTGCGCCTGGCCGGTCTCGGCAAAACGTCGGGTCATCAACCCCAGATCACTGGCACCACCGGCCTGCTCCACCAGCACATCCGGCAACATCACCGCGAAGGGTGCATCGCCCACGACCGGCCGCGCGCAGTACACCGCATGCCCCAACCCCAACGCCCGGCCCTGGCGCACCGCAGTGACCTTCAGCTGGGGTGGCGCGATGTCGCGCAGCACCTGCAGCAGTTCCTGCTTGCCCCGGCGCTCCAGCTCCGCTTCCAGTTCGTAGTTCACATCGAAGTGATCCTCGATGGCCTTCTTGCTGGAATGGGTTACCAGCACGATTTCATTGATACCCGCGGCCAGCGCCTCTTCCACCACGTACTGGATCACCGGCTTGTCCACCACCGTGACCATCTCCTTGGGAATCGCCTTGCTGGCCGGCAAAAAGCGCGTACCCAGCCCTGCAACCGGTAGAACTGCCTTGGTAACCTTCACGGTAACTCCTGAATATCCAAAAAATGCCCAATTTAAGAAAGCGCAGCGAGCAGAGAGTTCAGATGATATCTGCGCGCCAATCCCTTTTCCCACTTATAACTGAACCGTTATTGAAAAGTGGCCAGAAAGGCCCTGCCGCTCACCTGATCGCCGGCGCATCCGACGTGTAAAGCAGCGGCGTTTCCGGTAGCATGACGCCATCGCAACAGCCTGGAATTCACCCCATGACCGATCGCCTTACCCTGATCCGGCCCGACGACTGGCATATCCACCTGCGTGACGGCGCGGCGCTGCAGCATACCGTTGCCGATGCCGCTCGCCATTTTGCCCGGGCCATCATCATGCCGAACCTGGTGCCGCCGGTGCGCGATGGTCAGCAGGCGGATGAATACAAGTCGCGTATTCTGGCCGCGCGCCCGCAGGGTAGCGCGTTCCAGCCATTGATGGTGCTCTACCTGACCGACCAGACCTCGCCCGAGATCGTTCGCCAGGCCTGGCAACAGCGTCAGGCGATCGCCGCCAAGTTGTACCCGGCCGGTGCCACGACCAATTCGGATTCCGGCGTCACCGCCCTGGAGAAGATCTATCCCGCGCTGGAGACCATGGCCGAGTTGGGCATGCCACTGCTGGTGCATGGTGAGGTGACC
Source organism: Candidatus Pseudomonas excrementavium (assembly GCA_019116555.1). Taxonomy (GTDB): domain Bacteria; phylum Pseudomonadota; class Gammaproteobacteria; order Pseudomonadales; family Pseudomonadaceae; genus Halopseudomonas; species Halopseudomonas excrementavium. The sequence continues at coordinate 3,919 of DXBL01000003.1, read as the reverse complement.
CATGCCGAGGTGGATATCTTCGACCGCGAGAAAGCCTTCATTGATCAGCAACTGGTGGCGCTGACCGAACGCTTTCCGACGCTGAAGGTGGTGTTCGAGCACATCACCACCGCCGACGCCGTGGACTTCGTGCGCAGCGCCTCCGACCGCATTGGCGCGACCATCACCGCCCACCACCTGCTGTACAACCGCAACCATATGCTGGTGGGCGGTATCCGGCCGCACTTCTTTTGCCTGCCGATTCTCAAACGCCAGCGGCATCAGCAGGCGCTGGGCGATGCGGTATTGTCCGGCTCCAGCAAGTTCTTCCTCGGCACCGACTCCGCGCCCCATGCGCGCCACGCCAAGGAAGCCGCCTGTGGCTGTGCCGGTTGCTACAGCGCCCATGCGGCGATCGAGCTCTATGCCGATGCATTCGAAGAACTGGGCGCGCTGGACCGACTGGAAGGGTTTGCCAGTCTGCACGGCCCGGACTTCTATGGTCTGCCGCGCAATACCGACCACATCACCCTGGTGCGCGAGCCCTGGACCGTGCCCGCGACCCTGCAGCTGGGTGAGCAGGAACTGGTGCCGCTGCGCGCCGGCGAAACCATCCACTGGCGGGTCGTCTGATCCCCTTCGAATTAAGGACGCTGTGTGAGCGAGTTTGACTACGACGATAACGATGCCCTGGAGGGCCCCGGCCCGTCCGGCGGTCCCAAGCCACCGATGGCCTACCGCTTCCGCGGTTTTCTGCCGGTGGTGGTGGACGTGGAGACCGGTGGTTTCAATTCGGCGACCGACGCCCTGCTGGAGATCGCCGCCACACCCATCCTGATGGATGATGACGGCCAGGTGTATCCCGACCAGACGCATTTCTTCCGGGTCGAGCCATTTGAAGGCGCGAATGTCGAGCCGGCAGCACTGGAATTCACCGGCATCAAACTGGACCATCCGCTGCGCATGGCGGTGAGCGAAAGCCACGCCCTGACGGAAATCTTCAAGCATGTGCGCAAGGCAGTGAAGTCCGCCGGGTGCAAGCGCGCGGTCCTGGTCGGTCACAACGCCTTCTTCGATCTGGGCTTTCTCAATGCCGCCGTCGAGCGTACCGAGATCAAGCGCAACCCGTTCCATCCCTTCTCCTGCTTCGACACCGCGACCCTCGGCGGCCTGGCCTATGGTCAGACGGTGCTGGCCAAGGCCTGCGCCGCGGCCGATATCGAGTTCGATGGCCGTGAGGCCCACTCGGCGCGCTACGATACCGAGAAGACCGCTGAACTGTTCTGCACCATCGTCAATCGCTGGCGCGACATGGGCGGATGGCCGCCGGTGTAGCCCTGTTTGCCGACCGGCCAATTTCATTCCGGTCGGCTACACTCTAGAGCGACAGGCCAACGGCTGCTCTATAATCCCGCTCCCAGCACCTGCAAGGTGATAGTGGACATAAGAATAAGGAATTATTCCAATGAAATTCAAAGCACTCCCATACCTCTTCTCCGCAGCGCTGGGCTACGCCGCCATCGCGGCTACACCAGCAGTCGCCCAACAGAATTTCATCACCATCGGCACCGGCGGCCAGACCGGCGTGTATTACGTCGTCGGCCAGTCCATGTGTCGCCTGGTCAACCGCAATACCAACGACCATGGTATCCGCTGCAACGCCCCGTCCAGTGGCGGCTCGGTCGCCAACGTCAATGCCATCCGCGGTGGTGAGATGGACATGGGCGTAGTGCAGTCGGACATCCAGTACAAGGCCTACGAGGGGATCGAGAACTTCGCCGATGCCGGTGAATTCAAGGAGATGCGCGCGGTCTTTGCCCTGCATGGCGAACCCCTGACCATAGTCGCGCGCCGGGACGCGAACATCGAACACGTCAAGGACCTCAAGGGCAAGCGCTTCAACATCGGCAACCCCGGTTCCGGGCAGCGCGACACCATGGACGTGGTCATGGACGCCCTGGGCTGGACGATCAAGGATTTTGCCCTGGCATCTCAGCTGTCCGCTTCGGAGCAGGCTGCGGCGCTCGGTGATAACAACATCGACGCCATGGTCTACGTTGCCGGCCACCCCAACGGCTCCATCCAGGAAGCCACCACCACTGTGGACTCGGTCATCGTGGCGGTGAATGGCGAGGAAATCGACGGCATCATCGCCGCCCAGCCCTATTACGCGAAGGCCATCATCCCCGGCGGCATGTACCGCGGCAATGACAAGGATGTGGAAACCTTCGGGGTACGCGCCACCATGGTGACCTCCACCAAGGTGCCGGAAGAAACCGTGTATCAGACGGTCAAGGCGGTATTCGACAACTTCGATCGATTCAAGCGACTGCATCCGGCGTTCGCCAATCTGAATGAACAGGAAATGATCAAGGAAGGCCTGTCCATCCCGCTGCATGATGGCGCCGTGCGCTACTACAAGGAACGCGGCTGGATGTAAGCCCCCTGGGTCGGGGCTGTCCTGGGGCGGTCCCGACCTTCTGTCGAAATACCACAGGGAATAGTCAATGACCGACTCTGCCAAGCGCGAAGATCTTCTTACCGAACTGGATGACCTCGTCGCCACAAGCGACACCGGCGCGCGCAAACCTCATGGCCTCACTGGCAAACTGTTACTCATGGTTGCCGCTTTCTGGTCACTTTTTCAGCTCTGGATCGCCTCCCCACTGCCCTACATGGTCGGCTTCGGCGTTTTCAACAGCACCGAAGCCCGCTCCATCCACCTGGCGCTGGCGGTCTTTCTCGGCTTCATGGCTTTCCCCGCGTTTCGTCGTTCACCCCGGGATCGAGTGCCCCTGGCGGACTGGATCATGGCCCTGGCTGGCGCCTTCTGTGCTGCCTACATTTATCTATTCTATGCTGCACTGGCAGACCGCCCCGGCAACCCCACCACCATTGACGTGGCTGTCGCATTAGTCGGCCTGGTACTGCTGCTGGAAGCGACCCGACGCGCGCTGGGTCCGCCGTTGATGATCGTCGCCCTGGTCTTCATCATCTATTCCCTGGCCGGGCCATGGATGCCCGGCATGCTGGCCCATCGTGGTGTCAGCCTCACCTCCCTGGCCAACCACCAATGGCTGAGCACCCAGGGGGTATTCGGTATCGCCCTTGGCGTTTCCACCAGTTTCGTCTTCCTGTTCGTCCTGTTCGGCTCGCTGCTGGACAAGGCCGGTGCCGGTAATTATTTCATCAAGCTGGCCTTTTCGCTGCTCGGCCATTACCGCGGGGGCCCGGCCAAGGCAGCCGTGGCCGCCTCGGGCATGACCGGGCTGATCTCCGGCTCCTCCATCGCCAATACCGTAACGACTGGCACTTTCACCATTCCGATGATGAAACGGGTCGGCTATACCGCAGAGCAGGCCGGCGCGGTGGAAGTCTCCGCCTCGGTCAACGGGCAGATCATGCCACCGGTCATGGGCGCTGCGGCTTTCCTGATGGTCGAGTACGTCGGCATACCTTACACCGAGGTGATCAAGCACGCCTTCCTGCCGGCGATGATTTCCTATATTGCGCTGTTCTACATCGTCCATCTGGCGGCGCTGAAAGCCGGTATGCAGGGACTGCAAAGCAGCAACCCGGAACGCCCGTTCGTGCGCAAGATGCTGGGCTTCCTCACCGGTCTGCTGCTGATCATGGGCCTGTCGGTCGTCGTGTATTACGGCCTCGGCTGGCTCAAGCCGCTGCTCGGCAACTACGCCGCCTGGGTCATCGCTGCCGGCCTGGGAGTCGCTTACATCGCTCTGCTGCGCATAGGCTCAGGTTATCCGGATCTGGAGCTCGATGACCCCAACTCGCCCGTCGTGAGCATGCCGCAGACCAGGCCCACCCTGATGACCGGCTTGCATTACATCCTGCCGGTCATCGTACTGGTCTGGTGCCTGATGGTCGAACGCCTCTCCCCTGGCCTGTCAGCATTCTGGGCTACGGTGTTCATGATCGT
>DXBL01000065.1 GCA_019116555.1 Candidatus Pseudomonas excrementavium | reverse complement strand
GCTCCGTGCATGATGAGACTGACCGGCAGGGTCGTCTCAACCCTGCCGGTCAGTCTCATCTGCAACTTCAGCGCTAGCTGACTTGCCGCACCAGGTGGGACGGTTTTTACCCCTCGCGCTGCCACAGGCTGTACCACACCTGTCCGGCTTTCTTCTCCCGATGCAGATGCCAATTCGCCGGGAAGGGCAAGCGGCCGGGGGCGGTTTCGCTTTCGGTGTAGATGAGCGCGTCGGGGGCCAGCCAGCCGTTGGCTTCCAGGGCGGTGCAGGCGGGGATCAGCAGGTCCTGGTGAAACGGTGGGTCGAGAAACACCAGGTCGAAGGGCGACTCGGGCGTACCGGCGAGCAGCGCCAGGGCGTCCTGCTGGCGCACCTCGCCGCGCTCGCACTGCAGGGTCTGCAGATGGCCGCGCAGGGTCGCGACCACCTCACGGCTCATGTCGCAGGCCAGGGCGTGGGCGGCGCCGCGGGACAGCGCCTCCAGCGTCAGTGCCCCGCTGCCGGCGAACAGGTCGAGACAGCGAGCGCCTTCGATATGCATGCTCAGCCAGTTGAACAGGGTCTCGCGCACCCGGTCGGGGGTAGGGCGCAGGCCCGGTTGTTCGGTAAAGCTGAAACGCCGGCTGCGCCACTCCCCGGCGATGATGCGTAGCTGGCTCTCGCGGGCCTTGGGTTGTTTCATACCTCGGGCTCCGGAATGACGTTGGTTTCAGCTTCGGGCGCTGCGGCTTCCGGTTCAGCCGGGGCGGTGTCCTGGACGACCATGGCCGGGCCGACGGTGATGACCAGTCGCTGCTCGGGGTTGAAATGCCGGGCGAAGGCGGCGCGGATATCCTCGGTGGTCAAAGCCTGCACCTGATCGAGAAACAGTTGCAGGTGATTGAGCGGTAACTCGTAGAAACCAATCATGCCGAGCTGGGCGACGATGGCGGCATTATTGGCGGTGCTCAGCGGGAATTCGCCATTGATCTGCCGCTTGGTACGGGTCAGTTCGGCCTCGGTCGGGCCTTCGCTGATGAAGGCGTCAAGACTCTGGTGAATCACCTCCAGCGCCAGGTCAACCTGATCGGTGCGGGTCTGCATGCTGATCATGACCGGGCCGGTGGCCTGCATCGGAATCAGCCGGCTGCTCACCGAGTAGGACAGCCCGCGGCTTTCGCGGATTTCCTGCATCAGCCGGGAACCGAAACCCGAGCCGCCGAGAATCTGGTTGCCGACATAGAGTGCGGCGTAATCGGGATCGTGGCGGCTGATGCCATGCTGACCCACCAGGATATGCGTCTGCTGGCCGTTGAAATCGATATGGCGATGGCTGGAGATGATCGGCTGGGGCTCGGCAATGACCGGCGCGGCAGGACCTTCGGGCAGCGCATCGGCCAGGCGCTGGGCCAGACGTTCGGCGCGTTCGCGATTGATGTCGCCGACCAGGGCGATGACGGCGTTGCCCGCCGTGTAGTACTGCTCGTGAAATTGGCGCAGGGTCTCCGGCGTCATGCTCTGCAGGCTATCGGCCTGGCCTTCGGGCAGACTGCCGTAGGGATGATCAGGATACAGATCGGCCCAGAAGGCTTCGCTGGCCAGGGCTGCCGGGCGTTGCAGGCGGAACTGCAGACTGGCCAGCAACTGGTTGCGCAGACGCTCGAAGGCGTCCTGCGGGAAGCTGGGGCGGGCGATCACCTCGGCGAACAGGGCCAGCGCCGGGTCGAGCTTGTCGGTGGCGGTGAGGGTGCGCAGGCCGGCCAGGGCCATGTCCCGATGGGAGCTATTGGAAAACTGCGCACCGAGACGTTCGAAGCCGGCGGCGATGGTGCCGGCGTCCTGATCGCCGGTGCCTTCGTTGAGCATGGCATTGGTCATGGTCGCCAGCCCCGGCAGGCCGCTGTCGCGACTGGCGCCCGCGGCGAACAGCAGTTGTACGTCGAGCATGGGCAGCTCTTCGGCCTGCATGAAGTAGACCCGGGTGCCCTGCTCGGTAGTCCAGTGCTGCAGGTCGAGATTGCGCCGCGCCGGTGGCTGGTCGAGGTCGATCTGCTGCAGTGAGTGCAGCTCCGGCAGCAGTTCGGCGACCACGGTATCGGGCTCGGCCTCGACCTGCGCCGGGTCGACTGGCTGCGCAGTGGTTTCCTCGGAGGCGGCGGGGGGCGTCTGCGGGGCATCGTCGCGCAACAGCAGAAAACTCAGCACGATGGCCGCGAGGATGGCCAGCACCAGCAGGACCAGCGGGCGCCGGTTGGATGTATCAGCAGCCATCAGCGCTTCTCCTCGGTGGCAACGGGCAGGATATGGGCGCGGGTCAGGCGCTCGGGAACCAGATAACGCCGCGCGACCTCGCTGATCTGTTCGGGGGTGATGGCTTCCAGGGCGGCGATGTCCTCATCCAGCAGGGTCCAGGGCAGGCCGATACTTTCCAGCATGCCGATCTGGTTGGCCTGGTGGCTGATGCTGTCCTGGGCATAGACCAGCTCGGCCGTCATCTGCGCCTGGACCCGGTTCAGCTCTTCCTGGCTGGGCGGGGTCTGCTTGAGTTCGTCGATCTGCTGCCAGAGTGCCTGTTCCAGTTGTTCGAGACTGACGTCGCGGGACTGGTTGGGCAGACCGGACAGCAGGAACAGGGTGTCGCCACGGACGAAGCCGTCATAGCTGGCGGAGGCCGAGGTGGCGACGGCCTGATTACGTTCCAGCTGACTGGGCAGGCGAGCGCTGTAGCCGCCATCAAGCACCGCTTCGAGCAAGCGCAGGGCGTGGGCTTCCCAGGGCTGTTCGGCGGTTCTCAGGCCGGGTACGTTGAACCCGAGCAGCAAGCTGGGCATCTGCACCGGCAGCTGCAGGGTGAGGCTGCGTTCACTGCCGCCGGGCAACTCCAGTGGCGCTTTCGGCGGGGTGGTGGGGGTATCGGTCAGCGGGCCGAAGTAGCGCTCGGCGAGTTCGCGGA
>DXBL01000064.1 GCA_019116555.1 Candidatus Pseudomonas excrementavium | reverse complement strand
TCCGGTGGTCGCGGCATGCAGAACGGCGACAACTTCCAGCTGCTGTACGGCCTGGCCGACAAGCTGGGCGCCGCCGTCGGTGCCTCCCGTGCTGCGGTTGACGCAGGCTTTGTGCCGAACGACATGCAGGTCGGCCAGACCGGCAAGATCGTTGCTCCCCAGCTGTACATCGCCGTCGGCATCTCCGGCGCGATCCAGCATCTGGCGGGCATGAAGGACTCCAAGGTGATCGTTGCGATCAACAAGGATGAAGAAGCGCCGATCTTCCAGGTGGCTGATTATGGCCTGGTAGGTGACCTGTTCGAGGTTGTGCCGGAGCTGGCCAGCAAGGTGTAAGCCTGCGGCAAGCTTCAGGCAGTCAGACAAGCCCCCGGCTCGGAAGAGTTTGGGGGTTTTTCTTATCTGCCGATCCACCCGGATAAAGTTGCCCTCGTTATTGGTAAAATAGGTTAATAAATCCACTTTAACTCGCTTCTCGAATAAGCCCCCTAAATTTAGAATAAGCTTATTCTTTTAAGTTGTAAGAGGATTGAGGGATGTGGCAAGGCCTGGGTATTTGCGTATTGCTGACCGGGGCGGGGTTTTTTCTCGCTCATCTCCCAGGTATCGATACCAGCGGCATCAGCCCGCTTGTGTTTTCACTGATGTTAGGGTTGATAGCAGGCAACCTGCCCTGGGCCGCACCGATCCAGAAGATCGCCCCTGGATTGAAGTTTGCCACCCGCTGGCTACTCCGTACCGGGATTGTCATATTTGGCCTGTCGGTAACCCTGCAGCAGGTGTTTGCGCTGGGTTATCAAGTCGTTGTGCTGGATATGGTGGTCATGATCACCGTCCTGCTGGTCGGTTATCAGCTGGGTACCCGCTGGCTCAAGCTGGACCCGGAGACTGCTCTGCTAACCAGCGCGGGAAGCGCCATCTGCGGCGCCGCCGCCATCCTCGCCACGGAAACTACTATCCGTGCCAAGCCAGCGGCAACCTCCATGGCCGTAGCCACGGTAGTCCTGTTTGGCAGTCTGGCCATGTTCGTTTATCCGTTGCTTTACTCCCTGGTGGGGTGGAATCAACAACTGTATGGCATTTTTATCGGCGCAACCGTACATGAAGTGGCCCAGGTTGTTGCTGCCGGGGATGCCATAGGCGCAACCGCGCTGACCAATGCCGTGATCGTCAAGTTGGTTCGTGTGATGCTATTGATCCCCTTCCTGCTGATTGTGGGCCAGTGGTGGGTCAAGCGTCACGCGGCCACTGGAGATGACATCGCCGAGCCCTGCAGACTGACTGTTCCCTGGTTCGCCTTCGGCTTCCTCGCCATGGTGTTTTTCAACAGCTGGTTCGCGCTACCGCCGACCCTGCATGCCGCTATCGTTCTGGGCGGGCAAGTTGCCCTCACCATGGCCATGGCAGCGCTGGGCTACGAGACACGCATCGAGAAACTGCGTTCTCTGGGAATCAGACCGCTCATCCTAGCGCTGGTCTTGTTTGTTTTGCTGGTCACCGGTGGTTTGGGATTGACCTGGCTGCTGATAAGTATCTGAGGCCGCCACCCCGCCATGCGGTTCCTGGCCGCAGCATCATGGACCAACCCGTGGCGTCATACCCGAGAACTGATCCGCATCAATGCCTTAGGGGAGTCGACCGGATATCCTCCCCGCCCTCTTGTCTTGTAAACAGGATCATCCCATGCCCCAAGCCCCCGAACTGCTGGCCCCCGCCGGCACCCTCAAGGCCATGCGCTACGCCTTCGCCTATGGTGCCGACGCAGTCTATGCCGGCCAGCCGCGCTACAGCCTGCGCGTGCGCGAAAACGACTTCCACAACCCGGCGGTGCTCGCCGAGGCGATTGCCGAGGCGCATGCCCAGGGCAAGAAGTTCTATCTGGCGAGTAATATCGCCGCGCATAACAGCAAGGTCGCGACCTATATCCGCGACCTGGAAGAGATCATCGCCATGGGCCCGGATGCGCTGATCATGTCCGACCCCGGGCTGATCATGCTGGTGCGCGAGCGCTGGCCGCATATGCCGGTGCATCTGTCGGTGCAAGCCAATGCCACCAACTGGGCGACGGTGAAGTTCTGGCAGCAGCAGGGGCTGGAGCGGGTGATTCTGTCCCGCGAGCTGTCACTGGATGAGCTTGAGCAGATCCGCCAGCACTGTCCGGACATGGAGCTGGAAGTCTTTGTCCATGGCGCGCTGTGCATCGCCTATTCCGGTCGCTGTCTGCTGTCCGGCTACTTCAATCATCGCGATGCCAACCAGGGTGCCTGCACCAATGCCTGTCGCTGGAAATATGATTTGCAGCCGGCGCAGGAAACCGCCGAGGGTAACGTCGAGCCGGTCGCGACGCCGCAGGTGGTAGAACCTCAACCGGTGTATCTGCTCAACCAGAGCGACAAGCCGGACGAGCAGATGGCCATCGAGGAGGACGAGCATGGCACCTACATCATGAATTCCAAGGACCTGCGCGCGGTGCAGCACGTACAGCGCTTCGTCGATATGGGCATGCATTCACTGAAGATCGAGGGTCGCACCAAGTCGCACTTCTACGTCGCCCGTACCGTGCAGACCTACCGCAAGGCGATCGACGATGCCGTGGCCGGGCGCCCCTTCGACCTGGGGCTGATGGACGACCTGGAAAGCCTGGCCAACCGCGGCTACACCGAGGGCTTCTATCGCCGCCACCCGCCGGGCATCTACCAGAACTACGAGCGGGGCAATTCCAGCATGTTGCGTCACCAGTTCGTCGGCGAGGTACTGGAGGACCTGGGTGAGTGGCTGAGCATCGAGGTGAAAAATCGCTTCGCCATCGGCGACCAGCTGGAACTTATGACGCCCTCGGGCAATCACAGTTTCGCTTTGCACTCGCTGCAGGATCGCCATGGGCAGCCAACCGAGGTTGCGCCTGGCACCGGCCATATGGTGCGCATCCCCAAACCGGACGGTATCGACGTGAATAAAGCGCTGCTGCTGCGTTATCTACCGGTTAGCTGACCGGTAGCTGAACAGGCTACGTAAATATTCGCTCAGCCGGTCAGTTCATGGTTTACTTGCGCGCTTGCCCAGGCCTGTTTTCCCTCTGACCACGGAGCTCCGTAAAAAATGGATTGGTTGCAAATTGTCGTTCTCGCCCTGCTCCAGGGCCTCACCGAATTTCTGCCTGTATCCAGCTCCGCGCACCTGATTCTGGTCCCGGCCCTTACCGGTTGGCCGGATCAGGGCCTGGCGTTCGACGTGGCGCTGCATTTCGGCAGTCTGTTCGCCGTGCTGCTGTACTTTCGCCGCGACCTGATCAGCATGACCACCAGCTGGGGCCAGTCACTGGTTACCCGCCAACCCAATGACGATGCCCGGTTGGCCTGGGGCGTGCTGTTCGCCACCATCCCGGTGGGGTTGGCTGGGCTGGCATTCAAGGATCAGATCGAACTCTACCTGCGCTCGCCCTTCTATCTGGCCCTGGGGCTGGTGATCTTCGGTCTGCTGCTGGGTTGGGCCGACTGGCGTTTCCGCGGCAGCCGCACCGAGAGTCAGATGACCTGGAAGGACGTGTTCGTGATCGGCTGTGCCCAGGCCCTGGCGCTGTTCCCCGGCACCTCCCGGGCCGGTATCACCATCACCGCGGCACTGCTCATGGGGCTGAACCGGGAAGCCGCCTCACGCTTCTCCTTCCTGCTGTCGATCCCGGTGATCCTGCTGGCCTGCCTGCTCAAGACCAAGGACCTGGTCGAAGCGCAGGTGCCGGTGGACTGGGGTTCCATGGGGCTGGGCATCCTGGTCTCGGCGATCAGCGCCTTCCTCTGCATCCACTACTTCCTGGTGTTCATCAAGCGCATCGGCATGCAGCCGTTCGTGGTCTACCGGATTCTGCTGGGGATTGCCTTGCTGGTGGTGTTCTACTGAACGACCCGGAGTTGGCCGCCGACCGTTCCCGCGTAAGCGCGCTGCCCCCAAAGCCAGCCCCAAGTGGCCGAGATGGAACCCGGCCCTCCAGGTTTTGGAATACCGAGTTCCACCTCGACATAGCGTGCTGGCACAACCCCAAGTGGCCGGGATGGAACCCGGCCCTCCATGGCTTTGGAGTGTCGAGTTCCATCTCGACATAAGGGGCTGCAAGCAGCCCCCGGCGTTACCTCAGAAGCTGAAATCCAGCTTGGCCCACAGCGTGCGCCCCGGCTCGTTGATCCGCGTCTCGGCCGGAAAGCCGAAGCTGCCGTTGCCGGCCAGGTTGAGGTGTTCGGCGTAGGCCTTGTCCAGCAGGTTATCCACCCCGACACTGGCGGTCACCTCCTCGCTGAAGCGGTAGGCGGCGTTCAGTGACAGCACGCCGAACCCGGACGAATCCCCGAAGTCACGACTGGTGACATTGCCCTTGCCATCGGCAATGCGACTCTGGGCTGCCACCAGCCGCCACAGGGCACCGGCGCTCCAGTTGTCCCGCGCATAGGTCAGGTTGAAGCGCGCATCCAGCGGTGGCATCTGCGGAAGGGCTTCGCCATCGCTGCGGTTGCGTCCCCAGGCCCAGGCCAGGCTGGTTTCTGCCTGCCAGTTGTCGGTCAGATCCAGCGCGATACCCGCCTCGGCCCCCATGATCTGGGCGTCGATATTCTCGGCGCTGCTGGCCATGCCGGTGTAGTCGAACAGGATGAAGTCATCCACTACCCCCGCATAGCCGGAGATCCAGGTCTGCAGACCGTCACGCTGGTACTGCAACCCCACATCCAGCTGGGTAGTACGCTCCGGATCGACGCCGTCGAAAGCATTGACCGCCCCCGGCGACTGGTTGGGCGAGAACAGCTCCCAGTAGTCCGGGAAACGCTGCACATGACCGATACCGATATAGGCGGTAGCGGGCAGGCTGGACATATCCTGTTCCAGCCGCAGAAAGGTGGCGGGCAGGGTTTCCCGGCGGGTATCCCCGGCGGTGGGGTTGGGCATGGCGTGGCCACCACCATGGCCGCCGCTGATGGCTTCACGAAAGTCCTCGACATGATGCTGATCCAGCCGCAGCCCGCCGATCAGCCGCTGATCATCCCGGCGATTCCAGGTCAGTTCGGAGAACAGGCCGATCTGGCTGAAGCTGGCATCCTTGAGCCAGGGCTGGTGCCGGTAGGCATCCTCCACGCCCATGCTGTTGCGGGTGCGATGGGTATTGCGCTGGGCATCGGCCCCCGCCAGCAGCTCGATATCATCCCATACCCAGGTGGCGCCGAGCCGGGCACCCAGAGTACGCCGGTCGACGTTGGAGGCCATGCCCCCGGCCATCATGCCGGTGGTGGGCGGCACCCGCAGGCTGTAGTTGTCCATTACATGGTCGGCATAGTTGTAGTACACCCGCGCCTCCAGTTCCTGCAGCGCACCGCCCTGGAATTGCTTCTCGAAGCGCAGGCCCAGGCTTTCGCGCTCGAACTGGGAGCCATCCATGCCGCGCCCGGCATAACGCGCCTCGCCGTCTCCGGCGCCCACGCTCAGCTCCAGCAGGGTGTCATCATCGGGCGTCCAGCCCAGCGCCAGGTCGGTATTCCACTTGTACCAGCGCGAAGGCACCCGATCGCCATTGCCATCCTTGTAATCGCCGGAGCGGGAACGATTGCCACTCAGCCGCAGATAGCCCTCACGGCTGCCGATGGCACCGTCCAGTTGCAGACCCCGGCGGGTATTGGAGCCAGCCACCACGCTGGCATCCAGCCGCGTACCCGGCTCGTCGAAACTTTCCGGCAGCCGGTCGAACAACACGGTACCCGCCGAGGAGCCCGGCCCCCAGGCTACCGTCTGCGGGCCCTTGATCACGGTCAGCTGATCGAAGTTCTGCGGCGCGATATAGGAGGATGGTGCATCCATCCGTGAGGGACAGGCACCGAGCATTTCGCCGCCGTTGGTCAGCAGCTTGAGCCGCGAGCCGAACATGCCGCGCAGCACCGGATCACTGTTGCTGCCGCCGCCGCGGACGGCCGAGAAACCGGGGATGGTCTTCAGGTAGTCGGCGCCGTCACTGGCCGGGATCGGCTGACGCGCCTCCTTGGGGTTGGTGATGATGGTCAACGGCGAATCCTGCTGCACGGCGGTAATCACCCGGGGCGGCAGCGATAGCTGTTCCAGTGCGTGCGCGTGATGATGATGCTCATCGGCCAGGGCACCACCGGCGAGCAATGCCAGCAACGCGGCATGGGCTGCCTGCCAGCGCAGGCGGGCGGGGTGTACCACAACGTTTTGGGACAGACGCGCACGCGCCTGCCGGTCACACAGATATCGGGACATGACAATTTCCACTTCAGTATTCAACAGCGCCGCGACAGCGCGCGACAACGGCGTTCAGCTGTGGAAGTGGCCAGGTGGGGCCCGGACATGACTGCCACCATGTCGCAGTATCGGCAGCAGCGGCGCAGCGGGCAGTGCTGCAAACCGCTCGGACTCGTGCCGGGGCAGAATGAGATCGAGGGTCAGGGCCAGCGGCGGGTTGAGGGTCAGCAGCTCGCAGTAGCCACAGAGCTTCAGGGCCGCCAACCAGGCCGGCTCGCTGGTCGAAGCCTGATGGTGATGGGCGGGGGCGGAAGAAACCTGCTCGGGGTCTGCATGCAGGTGCGACGGCGCTGCGGCGACCTGCGCCATCTGCAGCGCGGAATACAGCGGGCCGACATGAATCATCAACATGGCGAACAGGCCAAGCCAGATACTCGATGTCGATAACCGTTTACGCACCAGCAGCAATTCCCTTCTCGTCAATGCCAGGGCCAGTGTAGGTGACCAGCAGGCTCCATTCCTTGGCCAGGATCAATTTTTCAGAATTGTTTGATCTACATCAGCTGTGGGCGAACAGGCTCATTATAATCTGGCGTCATGACATTATAACGACATCAATCAGATCCTATGCCCGCCCTCGTTGACCTGCTCCGCCAGCGACTCAGCTCCCTTCTCCCTGCCGAGCTGGAACCGCACGAACGCCTGAAATTACTGACCCCGTTCCGGCATCCGCTACTGGTGAGCCGCCAACGGGCGCATCTGATCGTGGATCGAGTTCGCCTGTTCGCCCTGCTCTTCGCGCTCCTCACTCCACTGTGGGCCATCGTCGATGTGCTCGCCTTCCCCTACCCTCTATGGGGCCAGTTGCTGGCGTTGCGACTGCTGGTCTGCGGAGCCTTCTTCTGCCTGCTGCTGTTCTATCATGAACGGGGCCGGATGACCGATGCCTACCTGGCCATGTTCATCCTGTTCGCCATCCCGACGCTGTTCTACATCGGTTCCCATACCTTGCTGGCGCACTATCAGCTGGTGGATATACCGGCAGCCGTCGCCGCCGGTTATGCCTTCCTGCCCTTCGTACTCATGGCTGGGCTGGCGCTGTTTCCGCTGACGTTGCTGGAAAACCTGCTGGTCGCCGCGGTGCTGCTGATGGCCCAGGGCATCGCCGGATACCTGAACTGGTCGACCCTGAACTGGCCCTCCTTCGTCGGCGCCTTCTGGCTACTGATCCTGATTGCCGGCGTCACCGGCCTGGCCTGCATGAGCCAACTGGCATTCATGATGGCGCTGCTGCGCCAGGCGATCCGCGATGACCTGACCGGGGTCTTCAGCCGTGGCAGTGGGGAAGAGATTCTGCAGATGCAGTGGCATACCAGTCAGCGCAACAACAGCGCGCTGTCATTGGCTTTCATCGATCTGGATCGCTTCAAGGAGATCAATGACCATTTCGGCCATGCCATGGGCGATCAGGCGCTGCGCAGCGCCAGCCAGCATATCCAGAACTGCATGCGCAGCTCCGACAGCCTGGTGCGCTGGGGTGGCGAGGAGTTTCTGCTGATCATGCCCGATACCGACATGACCCGCGCCCGCCAGGCCATGGAACGCCTGCGCAACAGTGGGCTGGGTCAGCGCCCGGACGGCATGCCGCTGACCGCCAGCATCGGTCTGGCCGAGCGCTATTTCGACCACATCGACCTGCCCCAGCAACTGCTCGAGCTGGCCGACCAGCGTATGTATCACGCCAAGATGTCCGGGCGCGATCGCATCCATGCGCTCTGACAAGGCGGTCATTCGCCCGTTTGCAGATCCTCCACCAGCGCCTTGAGAAAGCGCGCCGCTTCGCCGCCGGTAACCGCGCGATGATCCACCGTCAGCGACACCGGCAGCATCGGATGCACCGCTACCTGCCCCTGGTGTGCCACGGCCTGTTCTCTGATCACCCCAGCACCGATGATCGCTACCTGCGGCGGCATGATCACCGGGCTGGCGTAGCGGCCGAACAGGGTGCCGTAGTTGGATAGGGTGATGGTCGCGCCCATCAGCTCGCGCGGCGGAATCGAGCGGTTGAGCACATCCGCGCGCAGCCGCGCCAGCCCCTGGCGCAAGTCTTCGGCATCCCGGTTGCCCACGTCGCGCAACACCGGCACGAACAGCCCGTCAGGGGTATCCACCGCCACACCCAGGTCGATATGCTGATGGCGGGTGATGCTCAGACGGGCACCGTCAAAGCCGACGTTCAACGCCGGCTCCGCCTGGCAGGCGCGGGCAATCGCCCGCGCCAGACGCACCATGGGGTCGCGTGCGCCGTCGGCCCATCGATGCAGATCCGCATCCTCGACGATGGTTACCGGCACTACCTCGGCATGGGCGCGGGACATGTTCTTGGCCATGGTCCGGCGCACACTGCGCAGCGCTTCACCCGCCGCGGGCTGGGTGTCGGCAGCCTGGACATCGGCCACCGTGATCAGCCCGCCGGGGCCGCTGCCCTTGAGCTGGCCCAGCTCCACACCGAGCCGCCTGGCCAGGTCGCGGGCCGCCGGCACCACCGGCAGCGGGCGAGCCTCACGACTGGACGGTGCAGCGCCGATGATGAAGTCGTCCGCCGCCAGGTCGCTGGTGCCACTGGCATGGCCCAGATTACCGACCACGGTGCCACTGTCCTCACCCTGGCCTTCGAATTCCACCAGCGGCTCGCCCACATGCAGCAGGTCACCCGGCACCCCGAAACAGCGGCTGATCACCCCGGCCTGGGGCGATGGCACCTCGACGATGGCCTTGGCGGTTTCCACCGAGACCAGCAGTTGATCCACCGCCACCTCATCCCCGGCCTTGACGTGCCATTCGACGATTTCCGCCTCCTGCAGGCCCTCACCCAGGTCCGGTAATTTGAACTGTTTCATTGTTCGCTCCCCCGCATGCTCTGACGACCGGCCTCACAGATACTGTCCACATCCGGCAGATAGGCCATTTCCTGCCGGGCATAGGGGATCACGCAATCGAACCCGGTAACCCGCTGCACCGGGGCGTGCAGACTGTAGAACAGCTGCTCCTGCACCAGCGCGGCGATTTCCGCACCGGGGCCGTAACTGCGCGCCGCCTCGTGCACGATGACGCAGCGCCCGGTCTTGCCGACCGAGGCGAGGATGGTGTCGCCGTCCAGCGGTTTGAGCGTGGCCACGTCGATCACTTCGCAGTCGATGCCCTCGTCGGCCAGCCGGCTGGCCGCCTCCAGGGTTTCCTTGAGCGCGGCGCCCCAACTGACCAGGGTCAGGTCCTTGCCCTCGCGCAGGGTGAAGCAGGTGTCCAGCGGCAATGCCTGGCCATCGTCCTCCACCACCTGCTGCACCGAGCGATACAGCCGCGATGGTTCGAGAAAGATTACCGGGTCCGGATCGGCAATCGCCGCCAGCAACAGACCATAGGCCCGCCGCGGCGATGAGGGGACCACCACGCGTAGACCGGGAACGTGTGCCAGCAGCGCTTCGGTGCTTTCGCCGTGGTGTTCCGGCGCATGAATACCGCCGCCATGGGGCGTGCGCATGACCATCGGGCAGCTCAACCGACCGCGGGTACGGCTGCGCAGGCGGCTGGCATGGGAGATCAGATGTTCCATGCCCGCGTAGATAAAGCCCATGAACTGGATTTCCGCCACCGGTTTCAGCCCTTGAGCGGCCATGCCCACGGCAATGCCGGTGATCAGCGTCTCGGCCAGTGGCGTATCCATCACCCGGCGAAAGCCGAAGCGCTCATGCAGCCCGACCGTGGCGCGAAATACGCCACCATTGGGACCGACGTCCTCGCCCAGTACCACTACATCCGGGTCATCGGCCATGGCCCGGTGCAGCGCCAGGTTGATCGCCTCTACCATGCAGATGGGTTTGCGGTCAGTCATGGGCCGACCCTCCCAGGGCAGCTGCCCGAATCAGCAATTCATCGCGCTGTTGCCGGTAGCGTTCCGGCAGTTCGGCAAACAGATGGTCGAAGGCAGCGCCCGGATCGGCCTCGGGCAGACTGCGGAACGCCTCCACCGCCGCGTTGATCCGCTCGGTCAGTTCCCGCTGCAGTTGCTGTTCCTTCGCCTCGTCCCATAGGCCCTGGCCATGCAGGAAGCGCTGCAGGCGGCCGATCGGCTCGTGCTTCCAGGCCTCGCTCAGCTCGTCGGCATCGCGATAGCGACTGGCATCGTCCGAGGTGGTGTGATCGCCCAGCCGGTAGGTTACGCATTCCACCAGCGTCGGCCCCTTGCCCGCCCGGGCGCGCTCGATGGCGCTGCTGATGCGGTCATACACCGCCAGCACATCGTTGCCGTCCACCTGCTCGCCGGGAATGCCCGCCGCCAAAGCCTTGTGCGCCAGCGTCGGCGCGGCGGACTGCAGGCTGCGCGGTACCGAGATCGCCCACTGGTTATTGTTCACCACAAACACCACTGGCAACTGCCAGACCCCGGCCAGGTTCAGGCTTTCCAGAAAATCGCCCTTGCTGGTCGCCCCGTCCCCGCAGGTGGTCACCGCCACCCGCGGTTGCTGACGGATACGAAAGGCCGAGGCCACGCCACAGGCATGGCAGGCCTGGGTGGCAATCGGCACGCAAATCGGGAAATCCTCCGCCGCCCCGGATGCGGTCCAGGCGCTGCCGCGCTCATCACCACCCCAGTACGCCAGGATGTCCTGCATGGCGACCCCGCGCTGCAGCTGCGTGGCGGTGTCGCGGTAATAAGGGATCAGTACATCGGCCTCGGTCATCGCCCGCCCCAGCGCGGTGCCGATGGCTTCCTGACCGAGGGTCGAGGCATAGGTGCCGATCTGGCCGGTGCGCTGCAGGGCGACACATTTCTGATCGAAGGCGCGGACCAGGGTCATCTGGCGGTGAAAGTCGAGCAACAGTTCGGGGTTATCGACCCAGCCGGGCAACTCATCCAGCGGCTGGCCGTGATCATCAAGATAACGGGTATAGGAAATGGGTACGGATAAGGGCATGGCTATCCTCCTGACCATTGTGGATGGCCGGCTTGTGGCCGGTCTCCCCGCTACCGCCCGGGTAAGGCGGTGGCGATGACGGCGCGGATGCGCTCGTCAGCAGTATAGGTCAGGTTTCGCAGCGGCAAGGTTGTCTCAGCGCGGCTCGCTGTTCCCAGCCGCGTTGCGGCGCAGCGCCCTGCGACTGCGCTGCAGGTGGCGCAGCCCCTCGAACACCAGCACGCCCACGGCCATCCAGATTGCCCCATAGGTGAGCCATTCCTCCGGCGCGATACTCTCGCCCAGCAACAGCGCCACCAGCACCAGCAGCACCGGCTCCACGTAGCCCAGCAGGCCGAACAGGGTAAAGGTCAGCAGGCGACTGGCGAGAATGTAGGTCACCAGCGCCAGGGCACTGAAAGCGCCGAGCAGCGCCACCAGCGGGTACAGCCGGGGAAACTCATTGAATAGCGAGGGCACCGAGCCACCAGCCCAGGCGAACCAGCCGGCGACCGGCAGCAGCAACAGCATGTCGAACCAGAAGCCGCCAAGGTTATCGGTACCCGTCACCCGGCGCAGCACGAAATAGGCCGGATAACCCAGGGCCACCAGCAGCGTCTCCCAGGCGATAGTGCCAGCCTGCAGCAACGCATGGCCGACACCCAGCACGGCAAAGGCAATCGCCAGTTGCTGCAGGCGCGAGGGATGCTCGCGAAAGACCAGATACCCCGCCAGGACCATGCTCAGCGGCAACAGGAAATACCCCAGCGATACCTCCAGCGCCCGGCCATTGACCGGCGCCCACATGAACAGCCACAGCTGGAGCCCGACCAACAGGGCGCTCAACAGCTGCACCCACAGCAGCACCGGGCGCCGCCGTATCCGCACCGCCAGCTCCCGGGTCAGCGGCCAGTAGCCGGCCAGCAACATGAACAGGGTGACGAAGGGAAAGGTCAGCAGCATTCGCCAGCCGAAGATCTGCTCGCCATCGAGGGGCATCAGCAGGGTGGAAAAATAGTACAGCCCACCGAACAGCACCGACGCCGACACCGATAGGATTACCCCGATAGACATGCCACCTCCCGGCCTGGATGAGAAAGGACCCGCTGCACCAGCTCTGCGGGCGGACACAATGCACGCCGTAAGAGCGATTGTCGATCCCCGCCGCGCCTGTCATTCTGACGCTCTTAGACAATGAGTGAGACTGTCGTGCCTGAGTCTGTTGCCGTCAAGGTGGGTATCACCGGTCTGCCGGATGCTTCCCTCTGCAGAATACTGGAAAAGCAGCTGGAGCTGGTGCCGCAGCTCCAGCTGCAAGCGTGCCTGTCGTTGATCAACGGGCTCGTCGTGTCACCGGACAACCATACCAGCGATGGGATCGACACTGCGGCATTGGCCTTGGCACGGCCTGACCTGCCCATCGAAACAGCTGGCGCATTGGCCGATCCAGCGCAGCTGGCGCATTTCCTCATGCTGGTCCACGCCCATGCGGCGTGGCAGGCATTGCACGCCGCGGGGCTGTCGCGCAGTGCGCTGGTGAATTTCCACTCCCGCTACAAATACCAGCTCATGGCCTGTTCGCCCCGCGCCTACCGCGAACTCGGTCGCCGCCTCGGCCAGAGCGCCGACCAGCCGCTGCAGCCCTTTGCCAATGACTATTTCCACGCGCTGATGGAGGCGTTGCGCACACCGCCAACGCCGGGGCTGCACTGCAATGTGCTGATGCACCTGAGCGGCTATTTCTCTCGCTCGCTGGACGCCACGCAACGGCAGCGCTTGGAACACAGCATCCTGGCGTATCGTCACGGAGCCGCCTCTCTGGCTGAACCCCTGGGATTGCTCCGGCAGCACCTGCGCGAGCATCCCAATCCCTATTTGTCCCGACAGGTCTATCTGCAACCCTATCTCGATGGCCTTTGAACAGACGGCCCATTCACCTAACGGAATCCCCCATGCAACTGACCTGGCTTCGCAATGATCTGCGCGTCCACGATAACACCGCCCTGACCGCCGCTCTGGAACAAGGACCGACGCTGGCCCTGTTCCTGCTCAGCCCGGACCAATGGCAGGCCCATGATGAGGCGCCAGCCAAGGTCGATTTTCGGCTGCGCAACCTGCAGGCGCTGGCCGCCGAACTCCAGCAACTGAACGTTCCGCTGCTGATCCGTTCGGCTGACCGCTGGGCATCGGCGCCGGCGGTGCTGGCCCAGCTCTGTAGTCAATACCGTATCGAGAGTGTGCACGCCAATGAGGAATATGGTGTCGATGAAGCCGCGCGGGACGCCGCGGTGGCCAGGCGACTGGCCGAACAGGGGACCGGGTTTCGCTCCCATCTTGATCAACTGCTGTGTCGCCCCGGCACCCTGCTGACCCGATCGGGCGGCTATTTCAAGGTCTTCAGCCAGTTCCGCAAGGCCTGCCTGCAGCAGCTGCGGTTAGCGCCGCCCCGCTGTCTGCCCCGCCCCCAGCCCCAATCCGCCCTGGCTATCGACAGCGACCCGCTACCCACCAGCGTGGCCGGTTTTCCCCTCCCGGACGAATCATTGCGCAAGCTGTGGCCCGCCGGCGAAGCGGTCGCGCGGCAGCGCCTTGAATTGTTTGCCGAAGACCATCTGCACGAGTACGCCGAGCGACGCGACCTGCCGGCCGAGCCCGGTACCAGCCAGTTGTCACCGTATCTGGCCAACGGCGTGCTCTCGCCGCGCCAATGTCTGCATGCCGCGTTGGTGACCAATCAGGGCGAGTTCGACAGCGGCAACACCGGCGTGACCACCTGGATCAATGAACTGCTCTGGCGGGAGTTCTACAAGCACATTCTGGTCGGCTATCCCCGGGTGTCCCGGCACCGGGCGTTCCGCCCGCATACCGAAGCCGTGCCCTGGCGCGATGCGCCAGATGAGCTGGCAGCCTGGCAACAGGGACGCACCGGCTTTCCGCTGATCGATGCCGCCATGCGTCAATTGCTGGCTACCGGCTGGATGCATAACCGGCTGCGCATGGTGGTAGCCATGTTCCTGAGCAAGAACCTGCTGATCGACTGGCGTCAGGGGGAGCGTTTTTTCATGCAGCACCTGATCGACGGGGATCTGGCAGCGAATAACGGCGGCTGGCAATGGAGTGCATCCACCGGAACCGATGCGGTGCCGTGGTTTCGCCTGTTCAATCCGGTCACCCAATCCCAGCGCTTCGACCCGCAGGGACGCTTTATCAAGCACTGGCTGCCGGAATTGCGTGAGCTGGATCGTCGTGAAGTTCATGATCCGTCGCCCATCTCCCGGGCACTATGCGGCTACCCTGCTCCGATCATTGATCTGGCGGACAGCCGAGCGCGGGCATTGGCGGCCTTCAGGGATCTGCCACCACCGGGTGCTGATCTGGTTTGAGGGAGAGGTGGCGCGGTAGAGAGGCGAACTGGCCCCTGTACCGCGCCGGGAGGACAAAGCTGCTTAGAAGATATTCATCGGGAAGTCGACGAAGATGCGGACTTCGTTGCCGTCGCCGTTGTAGTTGCTGGCGTTGTTGGATACCCGCAGGTTGGAGCTGCGCAGGCGCACACTCAGGTCCTTGGCCGCACCGTTCTGCACCACGTACTTCAGCTGGTTGAAGAACTCCCGCTCGGTACCATCGCCACGGCCGGTGCCATCATCGATATCGGTACCACGGATATAGGCTACGTTGTAGCTCAGGCCCGGAATGCCGTATTCGGTGAAGTCCAGACCATAACCAACCTGCCAGGAACGCTCATCTTTGGCGTTAAAATCGGACCAGAAGGAGTTGGCCACCCAGATGCTGGTGCCGCCATCGCCGACTGCACCTTCGCTCTGGTAGAAGCCGTAGTTGTAACCGGTATCGCCACTGCTGCGCTGGTAGGCAAGGGTGAAGTCATGCGCACCGGTGGCATAGTTGGCGGAGAGGCTCCAGAGATTGTTCCGGTCGCCTTCGCCATCCCACTCCTTGTCCTGCTTGGTGCGATAGCCGCTGAAATCCAGCGTCAGGGTGTCGCCCTGATTCAGCGGACGGATGTAGTTCAGGTTCGCATACTGGCGCTTGAGCACATCTTCCACATCCGAGGCATACAGGGCGGCACGGATATTGTCGTTGAACTGGTAGCTACCACCCAGAACTTCGATGGACTGCAGCTCACCGCTGTCACGACCTTCATCGCTCTTGCGATGCTGGGCATGGAAACGACCGGCATGTACGGTCAGGCCATCGATTTCGTTGGAGGTGATCATGGTGCCGGTGTAGGCTTCCGGCAGCAGACGGCTGTCGTCGTGGCTCAGTACCGGCAGTACCGGGCGCTGGTCGCCGTAGCTCAGTACGGTCTTGGAGAAACGCGCCTTGACCGCGGCACCTGCGTGGGCCATATCACG
>DXBL01000063.1 GCA_019116555.1 Candidatus Pseudomonas excrementavium | reverse complement strand
CGGGCTGGCCGGTGGCGTGTTTGCCGGAATCGAACTGGAAAGCGAGCCCTGCGCCGCTTTTGGTGTGGGCGGCACGGGGACGGTCATGGCCATTCTGGAAGCCCATCACCCGATTACCGACAACCCCGAGGATTACCGGCCGACCGATCCGGCCACCTTCCGGCAATTCGTCTCCCGTACCTGCCTGACCAATATCGGAGGGGGTTGAGATGCGGTCCCCCTTCCGGCAGCGCGGCGTTGCCACCATTCTCATCGTGGTGTTACTGGGCTTTTCGCTGTCGGCGACCATTCTCGCTGGGCTGAGCCAGGTGCGCTCGTCACAGGAACTGGGGGTGAGCCTGCACAGCCAGACGGTAACGCAGAAGCGCGCCTGGTCCGCGGCCGAGGCGCTGCGCCAGTACCTGCAGCAGACGGCTGACAACCCTGAGGACTGGAGCGCCTTCGTTGCCCAGTTCTCGCCGCAGATCAACGCTTACCCCGATATTCGCATGGCGGGTTTCGAGGGCCTGGAGGCCCGTTTTACCGGTGTCGATTTTAGCGATAGCGAACAGCTGCTGTTCTCGGCACTCCTTACCGCCACCACCGCACCGGACACCCGCATCGCCACCAACAGCTCGCTGCAGCTGACCTTCGCCATCCGGCCACCGACCGCCGGAGGGTCAGGCACGACGGGGCCACCGAGCCGCAATGTCATCCATTTCCATGACGGTCTCGATATCAGCGGCGGAATCAATATCCATGCCGAAGAGGGGCAGGAATATGATCTGTTCGTCGAGGGCAACGTGAATATCGGCAGCGTCTCGCTCACCGGCATCGATACCATTCGCTCGACCCACTCCATCGCCTATCAGGGCGGCTCCGGTGGCGATTTTCGCGAGCTGCATGCCAGTTGCGATGTCAAAGTCGCCAACGTCGGCGGCTTCAATATCGAATCCATTCGCGCCACCAATAATGTCTGTGTGCAGAACACCGCCAGCACCTCGCTGATCGAAGCCAACGGTTTCGTCAGCGTGGCTGGCGGACAGCACGGCAGCATCTGGGCCAGCGCCAATCATGACGGCGCCGCCAGCTGTGCCAACGGCGCTGCCCGGCACTGTTCGGGCAATACCTATGGGGTGAATATCGATTGGTCGACGCCGGTGCGACAGGTACATACCAAAGGCCAGATTCGCGCCCGGGAAGCCGCCTCAACGGTCGATCGTTGGCGAGCGGAACAGCAGATCCTGCTGGATGGTTGCCCTGATCAGCGAGCCGATATCGTCTCACGGACCGGCGTCCAGGTTCCGTCCTGGTGTTCCTACCGCGCCGTGGTCAATCCGCAACTGCGACTGTCCATTCCCCTGGTACCACCCGTGCTGATCGAGCAGGCCATGTTCGATGCCAATCAGCTGCGGGACTCGGCGCACTATCTCTATCGCCGCCATAATGGCGCTACCCGGGTGATCATTCGCAACGTACGGGGAATTCGCGACAGCGACGATCCCGCCAACCCGCCGGATGTTCAGGGCAATGGTTATTACCACCGGGCGGCACGGGACACCTCGAACCGCATGGTCGCCAACCATGCCTGCACCACGCCCGCATCAAGCGCGGCGGATCGGGATAATTGCCGCCGGCTGGCAACCGCCTTCAACGACACCACGGCGCTGCCCGCCTTCGACGGCAGCGGCTGGACCCTGGACGGGGTTCATCATGCCCCCGGCGTGGTACTGCTGGAAGGCGATGTACGCATCGCCAATGGTCACTACACCAATACCTTCATCGCCACGGGCAACCTGCAGATGGTCTCGAGCGGCAACAGCGTGGCCGCACCGAACTATATCGGTCCCAGTTCGAGAACGGTGGCCATTCCTGAGTCTTCCAGCCCCAGCTACCAGGGCGTATGCAATAACAACTACGGTCTGGCGCCAGCGGATTTCTGCTCCGGCAGCAGCTTCGATTATTCTGCTCTCGGCGGGCTGGGCAACTTCGCGCTCCAGGCCGGCAGTTGTCCACTCGGCTCACCCGGCAGTTGCTCCCCCGCCCAATACATCGGTGGCAACATCAGTATCGCGGGGCCGGTACTGGGGGCGATCAAGGCCGGCAATATATTCAGCACCTCCGGTAACACCCGGGTCGAAGGCTATGTTTCGGCGCTCGCCCTGGGCAATACGCAGGGCAGCAGCAACCGCATCGGCAACCGCACCGTGATCGACCTGCGCCGCCTGCCGCCAGGCTACGATCCCACCGCCGGCGCGGTGGAAGGGGGCACGTCAGAAGGCGGTGGCGATAACGGCGACGGTGGTACAGGCGCGCCGGGTGTTGTCGAGCTGAAGTGGTCTCGCTATCTGTGAGAAGCGTGAACCCTCTCGCAGATTCAACCCTTACTTCTACCAGCCTCGATTGGCTGCGGTACACTTTTCAGTTCCGGGCAGCACAGGCAGTAGCCCCTACACCAGGGAGGACTGCGCCATGCGTTGTCGTGGATTTACCTTGATCGAAATCATGGTGGCACTCGCCGTTTTGGCCATCCTGCTGGCAGTGGGACTGCCCGCCTTCGGCGGCCTGATCGACAGCCAGCGCATGGACAGCAACGCCAACAGCCTGCTGCGCAGCATCAACCAAACCCGCACA
>DXBL01000062.1 GCA_019116555.1 Candidatus Pseudomonas excrementavium | reverse complement strand
GGGAAGCCGTAGGTGTCATACAGCTTGAACACCACATCACCGGGAATCTCGCTGCCCTTGAGTTCGGCCAGATCCTGTTCGAGGATGCGCAGCCCCTGCTCCAGGGTCTTGGCAAACTGCTCCTCCTCGGTCTTCAGCACGCGCTCGATGTGTGCCTGCTGGGCCTTCAACTCGGGGAAGGCTTCGCCCATCTCCGCTGCCAGGGCGGCGACGATCCGATGGAAGAAGGTACCCGTAGCGCCCAGCTTGTTGCCGTGTCGGCAAGCGCGCCGGATGATGCGACGCAGCACGTAGCCGCGCCCTTCGTTGGAAGGCAGCACACCGTCGGCAATCAGGAAGCTGCAGGAGCGGATATGGTCGGCAACGACCTTCAGCGAGGCCTGGCCTTCGTTGACACAGCCAATGGCCTCGGCTGCCGCATTCAGCAGATTCTGGAACAGGTCGATCTCGTAGTTCGAGTTGACATGCTGCAGCACCGCGCTGATGCGCTCCAGCCCCATGCCGGTGTCCACGCTCGGCGCCGGCAGCGGATGCATCACGCCATCCGCCGTGCGGTTGAACTGCATGAACACGTTGTTCCAGATCTCGATGTAGCGATCACCGTCCTCTTCCGGGCTGCCGGGCGGGCCGCCCCAGATCTCCGGACCGTGATCGAAGAAAATTTCACTGCAGGGACCGCACGGGCCGGTATCGCCCATCGCCCAGAAGTTGTCCGAGGCGTAGGGGGCACCTTTGTTGTCGCCGATACGTACCATGCGCTCGGCGGGCACGCCGACTTCCCGGGTCCAGATATCGTAGGCTTCATCGTCACTGGCGTAGACGGTGACCCAGAGTTTCTCGGCAGGCAGCGCGAGCCACTGGTCCGAGGTAAGGAATTCCCAGGCGTAGAGAATCGCGTCACGCTTGAAATAGTCGCCGAAGCTGAAATTGCCCAGCATTTCGAAGAAGGTATGGTGCCGGGCCGTGTAACCGACGTTTTCCAGGTCGTTGTGCTTGCCGCCGGCGCGCACGCATTTCTGGCTGCTGGTGGCACGGGTATAGGCGCGTTTTTCCAGGCCCAGGAAACAGTCCTTGAACTGGTTCATCCCGGCATTGGTAAACAGCAGCGTCGGGTCGTTGGCCGGCACCAGCGAACTGGAGGCTACGCGGGTATGGCCTTTTTCTTCAAAGAAGCGAAGGAAAGCTTCACGGATCTCAGCGCTTTTCATAGGTCCCTTATCACGGATCAGGTCGGCCGGGCTCTCGCCGGGCAGGACTCGTCATTATATAGGCATCGCAAGATAGCATGCATCCTGCGGTCAGTTCGTTGTATCTATCGGGCTAATTACCACGTCGGCAGTTCATGGCCTGCCGGCATAGGGGTCAAGTGCATCCGTACCCACCAGCGCCACCGCCCGTACCGGCGCGCCGGCACGCAGGCGCAGCCGCTCGGCGGTCTCGGGAGCCACCACCAGGCTGCCTGCGGCGATCCGCCCGGCCGCCGCGGTAATACGGCAGTTGTCGCGTTCCCGGTTGTGCACCAGATAGATCTGAGCATCATCCCCCGGCGTGCCGGTGGCCAGGATCAGCAGCTGGCTCTCGTGGATACTGCGGACCTGGTTGCGCGGCGCCTCGATGGTGATACCCCCGTCGAAAATATCGATATAGCCCTGATAGTTCAGCCCTTCCTCGGTGAGCATGGCCAGCGCCGGCTCCGAATCGGGATGCACCCGGGCGATGGCATCCCGCGCCTCCTGACTGAGGAAGCAGGTATACAGCGGGAATTTCGGCATCATCTCGGCGATAAAGGTCTTGCTGCCGGTTCCGGTCAGATAGTCGGCGCGGGCGAAGTCCATTCGAAAGAAGTGCCGACCGAGGCTGTCCCAGAACGGCGAACGCCCCTGCCGGTCCGAGAGTCCGCGGATTTCCGCGATGATACGCGGCGCGAAGTCATTGCCGAATTCCGCCATGTGAATAAAGCGCGCCTTGGACAGCAGACGGCCATTCAGGCTGTGCCGATGCGGCATGCTCAGATACAGCGAGCATAACGCCGTCGTTCCGGTCAGATCGTTATTCAGGAACAGGGTCGGTTGCTGGCGATAGACATCCAGCTCCCGACTGGCTGTCACCGTCAGCCCCACCCGGTAGCTGTACCAGGGCTCGCGCAAACCGGCGGCGGCAACCATGCCGCTGGTGCCCACCACCTGTCCGTCGCCATCCTCGAGTACGAACAGGTAGTCGGCATCCTCCTTTGACAGTTCGCCGGCAAAGCTCGCCGTGACCGTCTGCAGCCGTCGGCTCAGCCGTTCCTCGCTGGCCGGCAGGCTGGTCATGCCCGACCCCACGTCCGAGGCCAGCTCCAACAGAGCCGGCAGATCGCCCATTCGCGCGGCACGCACCAGCATGTCAGGCACCTCCAATCAAACGGATCGTGTCGCCTTCGGCCACTTTCAGCAGCTCGGCCAGACGGGCATCCATGGTCACCGGCTCACCGGGCTGCCAGGCCAGTTCGCACAGGCAGGAACGGAAATCGCGTATCTTCTCGTTGGCCACCAGCCAGGTACCGGTGGCCGCAGGCGGCTGGCCGATACGCACCGTCGCCACTTCGCTGCCACGCACCGAGGTCAGCTCGGCGGTCTTGGTCTGCACCACCGGTCCGCCATCGAAGATATCCACGTAATTGTCGGTCTCGAAACCTTCCTGCATGAGGATGTCGTAGACCACCTGCGACGCCGGTCGTACCTGTCCGATCACTTCCTGGGCAGCATCCGGCAGCATGGATACGTAGATCGGATAGCCCGGCATCAGCTCGGCCAGCAGACTACGGCCATGGCTACCGCTCAGGCGCTCGGCCTCACGATAATCGACATCGAAAAAGTGTCGACCCAGGCCGTCCCAGAACGGCGAATTGCCTTGCTCATCGCAGACCCCGGAGATCTCCACGGCAGTGGACTCGGCAAAGCGCTGCGGATGCGAGGCCATGAACAGCAAGCGCCCGCAGGCATTGAGCTTGAGGGTCGCATAGTCGCCCTTCCAGGGCAGGTCCAGATAGAACCCGGTGAGCAGACTGTGACCGGTCAGGTCATGGCACAGCGACAATACATGCATGCGGTTGTGCAAGCCCAGCTCGCGGGAAGCATGCATGAAGATATCGTTGCGAAAGGTATGGAACGGCTGACTGAAACCGGCCGCCGACATGATACTGCTGCAACCGGCGAGTCGGCCGCTCTCCAGATCCTCGAGAACGAAGAAATAGCGTTCCTCACCGGTGAAGGTGACCGTCTCATCCGTCGCCGCCTCGCTGCCCTCGATGATCACCGCCAGCTGCTCGCTGTCCGCCGGCAGGGAGGTGATCCCCACCGGGCTGGCGATGGCCAGGCGCTCGATTTCAGGCAGATCGGCGAGAGTACACAGGCGTTGGATGAGCATGGCAGCCTCCGGTTTACCCGACCAGGCGCAGCAGCGCCGAGCGCAGCCGTCCCAGCCCTTCACGGATATCCGCTTCGGGAATGATCAGGCTGGGCGCCAGACGGACCACATCGGCCCCGGCCTGCAACACCAACAGTCCTTCCTCCTGGGCCAGCTTCATCACCTGTCCGGCCTGGCCGCGCCAGCGCTCGGCGAGTACCGCGCCGATCAACAGACCCTGGCCGCGGATATCGGAGAACACCCCAAGTTCGTCCGCCAACTGACGCAGGCCCGCAGTCAGCTGCGCCTGGCGCTCGCCGACCCCGTCCAGCACCTGGGGTGTATTGATGATATCCAGCACCCTCTCGGCCACCGCGCAACCCAGCGGGTTGCCGCCGTAGGTGCTGCCGTGGCTGCCCACGGACAGCGCCGGCGCCACCCGGCCGGTGGTCAGCATGGCGGCAATCGGGAAGCCGCCACCGATACCCTTGGCGCTGGTCAGGATGTCAGGGGCCACGCCGCTGTGCATATAGGCGTACAGCTTGCCGGTACGGCCCATGCCGCTCTGCACTTCATCGAAGATCAGCAATGCATCGTGCTTGTCGCACAGGGCGCGCACCGCCTTGAGGTACTCGGCCGACGCCGGAATCACCCCACCCTCGCCCTGCACCGGCTCGACCACCACCGCACAGGTGCGCGCGGAAATCTGCGCCTCAAGGGCGGCGATGTCATTGTAGGGCACATGACTGATACCGGTGATCGCCGGACCGAAGCCCTGGGAATACTTGGGCTGGCCACCGACACTGACGGTGAACAGCGTGCGACCATGGAAGCTGTTGCTGCAGGCGATGATCTCGTGCTTGTCCGGTCCGACCTGATCGTGGGCCCAGCGCCGCGCCAGCTTGAATGCGGCCTCGTTGGCCTCGGCACCGGAGTTGACGAACAGCACCTTGTCGGCGAAGGTCGCAGCTACCAGTTTGCTGGCCAGGCGCAGCGCCGGCTCATTGGTCATGATATTGGACACATGCCAGAGCTTCTGGGCCTGCTCGGTCAACGCCTCGACTACCTGCGGATGGGCATGCCCCAGGGCATTGACCGCAATGCCACCGGCCAGATCGATGTAATCGCGGCCCTGCTGATCCCACAATCGCGACCCGTCGCCACGCACCGGGATCATGTCCACGGGGGCGTAATTGGGCACCATCAACCGATCGAAATCGGCGCGATTGACCTGCATTGACTGCGACATTCCGGTAACTCTCCTGTGTTCGCCATAAAGGCGGGGGGTGAATACGGCACACGCCAGCACGCCACGTTACATGCTGGCCCTGCCATCCTGGGCCTGCTGGGCACGGTATTGGTTTCGGTCCTCGCGTGGAGTGACACCAAAACAGTTGCGGTAGGCGCTGGAAAAATGCGGTCCCGATGAAAAGCCGCAGGACAGACCGATCTGAATGATCGACTTGCTGGTCTGCTGCAGCATCTGCCGCGCCCGATTCAGGCGCAGCTCCAGATAATATTGCGATGGCACGCTATTGAGATATTGCTTGAATATCCGCTCCAGCTGCCGCCGGGAGACGCAGACATGCCGGGCGATCTCATCGGTGGTCAACGGCTCCTCGATATTCGACTCCATCAGAATCACCGCCTGGGTGAGCTTCGGATGGGTGCTGCCCAGCCGGTTGCGCAGGGGCACGCGCTGCTGTTCGCTGCCGTCACGGACCCGCTCGACATTGAGATCCTCGGCCACCAGTGCCGCCAGGTCCGCCCCATGATGCTCGCCGACCAGGGTCAGGAACAGATCGGTGATGGCGCAACCGCTGCTGCTCAACCGTCCTTCATCCTGCTCGAACAGCCGGGTCCCGGCCTGTACCGCAGGGAAGCGTTCACGAAACTCTTCGAGCA
Source organism: Candidatus Pseudomonas excrementavium (assembly GCA_019116555.1). GTDB lineage: Bacteria > Pseudomonadota > Gammaproteobacteria > Pseudomonadales > Pseudomonadaceae > Halopseudomonas > Halopseudomonas excrementavium. Next base: position 10,482 of record DXBL01000062.1, on the reverse strand, counting down.
TGCGCCAGTGGACGGCGCAACGGTGACCATCCAGCAGTCCGGCCATCGCCAGCGGAAATACCCCTTCCTCCAGCGCCCCCAGTACCACGCCCTCGCGAGCCAGCGAGCGCAGCTGCAACACCAGCGACGGGCTTACCGAGCTGGGCAGGCGGTCGGCATCGGCCACCAACCACAACTGGGAGACCTCCCGCTGCGCCGTATCCCACCGCCGCGCCGGCAGCTCCCACCCCTCCGGCGAGACAATCGGCTCGTCATCCAGGGTGAAGCAGTCGATCTGGTAATGGGTGGTTTCCGCCATGCGGTTGGCCGAACGCAGCACCGCCAGGGCCGGCATCAGAATCGCCGGATGACAGCCAGGCCACAGCAGGAACGCCATGCAACGCGTTTCAGCTGTCATTCATCGACCCGCTTGTGGCAGTGGAGACGCCCATGTTCCCGTCTGATCCCGATTCAAATTCAGGAATGCATTGTGCCACATGCCGCGGGTCTTGACACCGCAGGACGAAACGGGATCGACAAAAAAGGGAGACACCAGATGCCTCCCTGGTTATCGCCTCACACTGTTCAGTTGCCCGCTGCGGACATCTTCTTCACTGCCAGGCGGGTCATCTCGTCGTAGATGAGCTGCGGCTGAGCCTGCTTGAGCGCCCAGGCCTCACGGCCCTTGTCGTGGGGCAGGATCATGAAGGTGCCGGCACTGCTTTCGCGGTAGATGATGTCGGCGATCTCCGCCGCCGAAATGGGCGAGCTTTCCAGCAGCTTGGCGATATCGTCCCGGGACTCGCTGTCCGGCCCGCGGAAGGAACTCAACAGGTTGGTCTGGAAGAATGACGGGCAGACCACGTTGATCTGCACGCCCCTGGGCTGCAGTTCACACAGCAGACTTTCCGACAGCGCCACCACCCCGGCCTTGGCCACGTTGTAATTGCTCATGCCCGGCGCCTGCATCAGCGCGGCCATGGACGCGATATTGATGATGCGCCCACTGCCCTGGGACAGCAGCATCGGAACGAAAGCCTTGCAACCCTTGACCACGCCCATGAGGTTGATACTGATCTGCCATTCCCAATCCTCCAGCGACAGCTCCTCGAACCAGCCGCCCGAGGCCACGCCCGCATTGTTGATCAGCACGTCCACGCCCTGCATCACTTCTTCGCAGCTCTGGGCCAGGGCCGCCAGCTGGCTGTAGTCGCGTACATCGCAGCGGCGGGTAAAGCCGCTGCCGCCGGCCGCTTCCACCAGGCGCAGGGTTTCGCCGAGCCCCTCTTCCTGAATATCGGCCAGCGCCAACCGCGCACCCTCCTGCGCATAACGCAACGCCAGTTCGCGCCCCAAGCCGCTGCCCGCGCCCGTAACCACCACCCGCATACCTGTCTTTTGCATACCGCCTCCGTTAACCACGCCTCACCGAGCCAATTTTTGTTTTTGTATCAACCCGTTCATTTTCGCAGTCTAGCGGGCTCGCGAACCGGAGAGGAGCGGAAAACACCAAAATCACTGTCACGAATGGGGAAGGTTCAGTCGGGCCGTGGTGTTCCATGATTGCGCTGGTAAACCGTCTCGCCCATGGCGCGGATCTGGCCTTCGATCAGGGCATCGAAAGGGACCAGCAGCGGGCTGAAATCCACCGCCGGCTCCAGTATCTGCAATGCCTGCATGCCCGCTTCGATGGTCGACAACGCCTCGGCGGAGGGCGCCTTGCGCAACCGATAGCGGCTGCGCAGCCCTGCCGGCAGCGCGACCTGTGGCAACTGCTGCAGTACCGGATTCAGATACAGCAGCTTGCGCGCCTTGCGCCAGGTACCGTCGAGCAGGATCAGTCGACGGGGGCGATCATCGGCGGCGCTCGCCTGCAATGGTGAGGCGTCGGCCCCGGGAAACAGCAATTCCGTATGCCAGGCAGGATCGAGCAGTTGGCCGGCCCATTGCTGGGGAAGTCGCTCAGCCACGATCAGTTCGGCGCCCGCCAGGCCCGCCACCAGCAGGCGAGCGGTATTCAGCGCATGGCGCTGCTCATCCGGATGCTGAATGACCAGTATCCGCGTGCGCGCGGGAATGTGCGACACCAGATGACACAGGCAGTGCCCGGTTGGCCGCTGGCATTGGCTGCACCGCCGCCGTGCGGCGGGGGGATGGGATGGGTCGGACATGGGCAGGCTCAGCTGATCAGGAGCGGGCAAGTTTAGCCCGGCAACCGGCGCAGGCCCAGATTGGAGCGGTAGGTAAAGGCAGAATTAAAAAAAGCGGTCACCGGAGGGCAACCGCCAAAGGCCTTGCGAGCCATGCACATGTGAGAACTTCGAAATAGCCCGTGCTGCGCTTCGAAACTCTCGAAATCAGTGGGATCAGGAGCTCTTCTTGCTGGTCTTGCGCGCATCCTGGTAGATGAATACGCCAACCCCGGCCAGAAAGACCACCATCAGACCCACAGTCAACAAACCGGCAATCACTGCATCATCGATAAACATGAGGGCATCTCCGCATCCATGTATGTTCGTGTATGGCTGCAGAATAACCACGAACTTCATCGGGGTAATTGACCCGGATCAATTAAACGCGGCTTTTCAACGTTTCTTCGGTTTTCTGGACTTTTTCTTCCGGGCAGGCTTGGGTGGAGCGGGTAATGGCAGGGCTTTTTCGAAGGCGGCGCGCACCTTGAGCAGGCGTGCTTCGTGGATGTCATGCAGCCGGCTGCGCCGTGCTTCGGCAAGATCGATAACCGGGGCTGACTCGGGCTGGTCGGACATGCGCACTCCTCAGGACAGCCGCCAGCCTACCACCGTCTCACGCCCGGATGTCAACCAGCAGCCCCTTGCGGGGCAGTTCGGCAGCGCCGGTCGGTGCAGCTTTTGCGGGCGCTGGCTGGTCGGGCTCGGGCTCAGACTCGGGGCGGGAAGCCGTCTGTTCGCCGGCTGCCTGCTGATCCGCCGCCGACGAGCCATCTTCATCCAGTGGCAGCTCCGATAGCGGATCACCAGGCACGCCCTCGATCGCGCCCGGCCTGATCTTGCGGTCGGGTTTGAAGACGTCCTGTTGAGCGCCTGCGGGCGGAAGGCCGGGAATGAGCATGGGGCTTACCTGTGCGTGTCGTTCTTGCCAAGGATGGTACTGATGTTATCGACCGTCAAACGCGGTTTTTTACTGCATGCAACAGGAAGTCCGTCACAAAACGACACTTTTACTCCCAACCCGGCGCTGGCCGAGCCGGAAAGAAAGCATGTCATCAACGGTTTGTGAGCACTCCGGTATCGGGTACCATATGCGCCCTTTACGCATGGGCAGGAGTGAAGCATGACAGTATTTACCCCGGGGCAACGCTGGGTCAGTGACAGCGAATCGGAACTGGGACTGGGTACGGTGTTATCACAGGATGGCCGGCTGGTAGTGATCCTCTTCCCCGCCAGCGGCGAGACCCGCCACTATGCCATGCGCAACGCCCCACTGACCCGCGTGCGGTTCAGCCCCGGCGACAGCATCACCCATCATGAAGGCTGGAGCCTGACGGTCAGCGACGTGACCGAGCAGAACGGCCTGCTGCATTACCAGGGATTGCGCGACGACGGCAGCAGTGCCGAGTTCGCCGAAACCATGCTGGACAACTTCATTCAGTTCCGCCTGGCCAGTGATCGTCTGTTCGCCAGCCAGATCGACCCCCTGCCCTGGTTCGGCCTGCGCTATGAAAGCCTGCGCCATTATTGCCGCATCCAGCGCTCGCCGCTGCTGGGCCTGGCCGGCGTGCGTACCCAGCCGATCGCCCACCAGTTGCATATCGCCCGGGACGTGGCCGACCGGGTCGCCCCGCGCGTGCTGCTGGCCGACGAAGTGGGCCTGGGCAAGACCATCGAGGCCGGCCTGATCATCCATCGCCAGATCCAGACCGGACGCGTGCGCCGGGTGCTCATCGTGGTGCCGGAGAACCTGCAGCACCAATGGCTGGTAGAGATGCTGCGCCGCTTCAACCTGCGTTTCGCCCTGTTCAACAGCGATCGCTGTGCGGGTGCCGAAGACAACCCCTTCGAGGAAGAACAGCTGGCCCTGGTGTCACTGGAATTCCTGCTGGAAGACGACAAGGCCGCCGACTGGCTGCAGGCCAGCGACTGGGATCTGCTGGTGGTGGATGAAGCCCACCACCTGGTCTGGCATGAAGATGCCGCCAGCCCCGAATACAACCTGGTGGAGCAACTGGCCGGCCAGATTCCCGCCGTCCTGCTGCTGACCGCCACACCGGAACAGCTGGGCCAGGCCAGCCACTTTGCCCGCCTGCGCCTGCTCGATCCGGACCGCTTCCACGACCTGCAGGCATTCCGCGACGAGACCGCCCGTTATCAGCCGGTGGCCGAGGCCGTACAACAGCTGCTGGATACCGAGGAGCTGGCAGCCGCCCATCGCCTGGCCATCAGCCAGTGGCTGGGCGACAGCGCCGCGCCCCTGCTCGATGCGGTACAGGCCGGCGGTGAGGCCGCAGCCGAGGCGCGCCGCAGCCTGATCCGCCAGTTGCTTGATCGCCACGGCACCGGCCGCGTGCTGTATCGCAATACCCGTGCCGTCATCAGCGGCTTTCCCGAGCGCGAGCTGCACGCCTATCCGCTGCCCTGCCCCGCGCTCTATCAGGATCTTGCCGGGCGCGACACCCTCTACCCGGAAGTCGGCCTGCAGGATGAATTCGAGCCGGCGGAGACCGCCTGGTGGCAGGATGATCCGCGCATCGACTGGCTGATCGACACCCTGAAATCACTGAAACACAGCAAGGTGCTGGTGATCTGCGCCCACGCCGAAACCGCACTGGACGTCAACGATGCCCTGCGTATCCGCAGCGGCATTCCCGCCACCGTGTTCCATCAGGGTATGAGCATCATCGAACGCGACCGCGCAGCGGCCTTCTTTGCCGACGAGGAATTCGGTGCCCAGGTGATGATCTGTTCGGAAATCGGCAGCGAGGGGCGCAACTTCCAGTTCGCCCACCACCTGGTCATGTTCGACCTGCCGGCACACCCCGATCTGCTGGAACAGCGCATCGGTCGCCTCGACCGGATCGGTCAGAAGAACGTCATCCAGCTGCATGTACCCTATTTGGAAGGCACCGCCCAGCAGCGGCTGTTCCAATGGTACGACCAGGCGCTCAACGCCTTCCGCGCCACCTGCCCCACCGGCAATGCGCTGCAGCAGCAATATGGCGATGCCCTGCAACAGCAACTGGAGCAGCCGCAGGACGAACAGTGGCAGGCGCTGATCACCGAGGCACAGCAGACCCGCAGCGCACTGGAAGCAGAATTGCACAGTGGCCGCGACCGCCTGCTGGAACTGCATTCGCGCGGCCACACCGGCGAAGCCCAGCGGCTGATCGATACCATTGAAAAGCAGGACCGGGACATCCAGTTGCCGATCTATATGGAGCGGCTGTTCGACGTGTTCGGCATCGACAGTGAAGACCATTCGGACAACGCCCTGGTACTGCGTCCCGGCGAGCGCATGCTCGACGCGGGCTTCCCGCTGGGTGATGACGAAGGCGTGACCATCACCTATGACCGAGACACTGCCCTGTCCCGCGAGGACATGCAGTTCATTACCTGGGAGCATCCCATGCTGCAAGGCGGCATGGATCTGGTGCTGGCGGGCAGCATGGGCAACAGTTCGGTGGCGCTGCTGAAGAACAAGGCCCTGAAACCCGGCACAATGCTGCTGGAATGCCTGTTCGTCAGCGAGGCAATTGGCCCCCGCGCCCTGCAGCTGCAGCGCTATCTGCCGCCGACCCCGGTACGCTGCCTGCTGGACATCAATGGCAACGACCTGGCGTCCAAGGTCGCCTTCGAAACGCTGGAGGCGCAGATCGACGGGCTGCCCAAACACCTGGCCAGCAAGATCGCCAAGACCCAGCGCGACGAAGTCGAACGCCTGCTGGACCGCGCCGAAGCGCTCGCCGATGTGCAGCATGCCGAACTGGTGGAACAGGCTTCAACCCGCTTCACCACCGAGTTGGACGAGGAAATCAACCGCCTCAAGGCGCTGCAGCAGGTCAACCCACTGGTGCGCCAGAGCGAGATCGCCGCCCTGGAGCAGCAGCGCCAGCGCGGCGTCGACGTTCTGCATCAGGCGAAGATCCGGTTGGATGCGCTGCGTATTCTGGTGGTGGGTTAGCCTCTGCCGGTGCTTGCCTGATAGCAGAGCTGTCGAGCGGGTGCTCGACAATCCCAGGGCAGGCACCAACTCGTATTCTGCAGGACCAGCCTATCCGGCCTCTGCAAACCCCAGAAACCGCCGCAGATCATCCGCCTGGGCCAGCGCATCGCGTCGCCCCAGGGCAATCAGCTCGTTGCAATACTCCGCCTCGAACAGCAGATAACTCAACAGATCACTGCCTGAGGAGCGCGTCGCGCCACTGCCACGCAGGAACAACCGCAGCCCGGCCGGCAATGCGGCCCGATGCCGGGCGGCAATCAGATCCACTGGCTCGCTGGGCGAGATCACCAGCACATCCACATGGCGCACGCCATTGCTGCTATTGCGCATGGCGAACGGCTGGTAGGCGGCCAGACGATTCATCCGCTCCAGCTGCTCCAGGTCGGTTTCCAGGTTATCGATAAAGGTGCTGTGCAGAAAATGCCCGCCCAGTTGCGCCAGGCTGGGTGGTGGCGGAGTTTTCAGCACCGGCCCGGCCTGCCCCGCTGCCGGCGTCTGGCCGTGATGGGTCACGCCGATCACCAATACCCTGTTCGCACCCAGGTGCAGTGCCGGACTCAGCGGCGATTGCTGACGCACCGCACCATCGCCATACCACGCGCGGTTGAGCAACACTGGCGGAAACAGCAATGGGATCGCCGTGGAGGCCATCAGGTGATCCAGCCCCAGCCGGGTCTGTACGCCGATGCGCCGATGCCGCCGCCACGGCGTGATCCGCTCACGCCCCTGATAGAAGTACACCGACTGCGAGCTGCGGTAGTCGAAGGCGCTGACCGAAATGGCTCGTAACTGGCCGGCCTGCAGCGCTTCCTCGATGCAGCCAAAGCGCATGCGCGCCTCCAGCAGACGCCGCAGCGGCCGATTGTCCAGCAGCGCGGTGGTCGTCTCACCGGCAGAGCTGCCGAACAGGTTGGTGCGGCTCCAGCGCCAGGCCTGCGTCAGCAGCCCCGGCCAATCGGTACGCATCACGTGATGGCTGCGAAACTCCGACCAGACCTCCAGCATGCTGTCCACTGCCGAATGCAGATTGCCGGCATGGGTGGCCAAGGCCAGGGCATTGATCGCCCCAGCCGAGGTGCCGCAGATGATCGGAAACGGGTTCGGCGTATGCTCCGGCGTCAGCTCGGCAATCGCGGCCATCACGCCGACCTGATAGGCCGCCCGGGCACCACCGCCGGACAGGATCAGTGCCAGACGATCATCCTTGCGCGGGTCGGCCTGCAGCATCAGTCCGGGCTCTTGCGCTTGCGCCGTTTGCGCGTGCGCTCGGGATAGGGGCGCACTTCGCCTTCCGGGCGGGTCTTGAAGCGCCGGTGCACCCACATGTACTGCTCCGGCTGGCGCAGGATCTCCTGCTCCACCCATTGGTTGATGCGCAGGGCATCGGCCTCTTCATCACCCTGGGGGAAGTTCTCCAGCGGCGGATGCACGGTCAGTTGATAACCCTGGGCGTCGGGCAGGCGCGTCTGGGTAAAGGGCACTACCCGTGCCTTGCCCAGGCGCGCAAAGGTCGCGGTGGCGGTGACGGTCGCGGCCGGAATCCCGAACAGCGGCACGAACACACTGGCCTTGCGGCCATAGTCCTGATCCGGTGCATACCAGATTCCCCGGCCCTTGCGCAGCGACTTGAGCATGCTGCGCACGTCCTCGCGCTCCACCGCGATGGCATCGGCATTATGGCGCTCGCGACCTCGGCGCTGCACGTAATCGAAGGCAGCATTGCGATGCTCACGGTACATGCCGTCGATGGTCGCCCGCTGGCCGAGCAGCGCGGCGCCGATCTCCAGCGTAGTGAAATGCAGCGACATCAGCACCACACCCTGGCCAGCCGCAGCGGCTTGCTGCAGATGCTCAAGCCCCTCGATGCGCGCCAGTTTCGCCAAGCGCCGCGGCGGCCACCACCAGGCCATGGCCATTTCGAACAGGGCGATGCCATTGGACGCGAAATTCTCCCGCAGCACCCGGTTACGCTGCTCCGCGCTCCACTGGGGAAAGCACAGCTCCAGGTTGATCCGGGCGATTTCCCGACGTTCAGCCATGAGGTGATACATGCCCCAGCCGAGCAGGCGTCCCAGCCGCAGCAGGACGGAAAACGGCAGACGCACCACCAGCCACAGCAGGCCCAGCCCGAACCACATGGGCCAATAACGCGGATGCAGCAGTGCAGCTTTGAAACCGGGACGAGACATCAGGCGACCATAGTTGGAAAAAATCCCATTCTACCCAAGCCGCCGGCCGGATGGGAAACCGGCAGGTCGAAAGCGCCGGGCCAATCCGTTACCGGTTTCGGCTTGCCGTCCGGCATGTCAGGCTATATAAGTGTGCCCACCAAACGCTCTATGGATCTGCCATGACTTCTGAAACAAATCTGGACCTGCTCGATACCGACCCTGTCTTCCAACTGAAGGGCGGCATGCTGACCATGACGGTGCTGGAGCTGGTTCATCTGGCCCCGCAGCGCTTCGCCATACAGTTGGCGGAGAAGGTCGAACAGGCGCCGAATTTCTTCCAGGACACGCCGGTGCTGATCAGTCTGGAAAAGCTCGACGACGACATGGACATCTCCGGGCTGATCGCCCTGCTGCGGATCTGCCGCGACCACGGACTGCAGCCGGTGGCCCTGCGCGGCGCCGAACAGTTCCGTCCGCTGGCGCAACAGGCCAGCCTGGTTCTGCTGCCCCCCGGGCGCAGCCGCGACAAAATAATCGAAGCGCCGGAACCTGCACCGCAACCTGTTGCCCAACAAGCGGAGGCCGCTCCGGCGCCCGCGCCCCAGCCAGCGGATACCACGCCGACCCGGGTGATAACCGAACCGGTGCGTTCCGGGCAGCAGGTCTATGCCCGCGGTGGCGACCTGATCGTGCTGGCGCCGGTCAGTGCCGGCTCGGAGCTGCTCGCCGATGGCCATATCCATGTATATGGGCCGCTGCGCGGCAGGGCTCTGGCCGGGGTCCGTGGGGATACCGGGGCACGCATCTTCTGCCAGTCGCTGGAAGCCGAACTGGTGTCGGTGGCGGGGCAATACAAGGTCGCCGAGGACCTGCGGCGGCAACAATGGAAAGAGGCGGTACAGATCTCCCTCGAAGGTGACATCTTGAAGATAGCAGCCCTTTGACAGATACTGTTCAGCCATTCGGGGACGCCCATGAGCCGTGGCTCAGCGCCAATCGCGAGCGCCCCAGACAGGCCGGGACACATGGCACGCGACACCGGTTGTCCGGTGCACCCTAACAATCAAATTCAAGATCAGTCAGGAAGGTCATTTTGGCAAAGATCCTAGTCATTACCTCAGGCAAGGGGGGCGTTGGTAAAACCACCACCAGCGCTGCCATCGGTACCGGACTCGCTCTGCGTGGATACAAGACAGTCATCGTCGATTTCGACGTGGGCTTGCGCAACCTCGACCTGATCATGGGTTGCGAGCGTCGCGTGGTCTATGACTTCGTCAACCTGATCAACGGCGACTCCAACCTCAATCAGACCCTGATCAAGGACAAGCGCTCCGACAACCTCTACATCCTGCCGGCCTCCCAGACCCGGGACAAGGATGCACTGACCCTGGAAGGTGTGCAGGGTGTGCTCGACCAGCTCAAGGAAACCTTCGATTTCATCGTCTGCGACTCCCCGGCGGGTATCGAGAAAGGCGCACACCTGGCGATGTACTTTGCCGATGAAGCCATTGTCGTGACCAACCCGGAAGTGTCCTCGGTGCGCGACTCCGACCGCATGCTTGGCCTGCTGTCGAGCAAGTCGCGCCGCTCCGAGCAGGGCGAGAAGATCAAGGAACATCTGCTGCTGACCCGTTACAGCCCCGAGCGTGTCGAGAACGGCGAAATGCTCTCGGTCAGCGATGTCGAGGACATCCTGTCGATCCCGCTGCTGGGCGTGATTCCCGAATCCCAGGCCGTGCTCAAGGCATCCAACCAGGGCATCCCGGTGATCATGGATGACAAGAGCGACGCCGGTCAGGCCTACAGCGATGCCGTCGAACGCCTGCTTGGCAAGGAAGTGCCCCATCGCTTCCTCGAAGCCCAGAAGAAAGGGCTGCTCAAGCGCCTGTTCGGAGGATGAGATGAGTCTGTTCGATTACTTCAGTCGCAAGAAGAAGCAGGATTCCCCGGCCTCCATGGCCAAGGAGCGCCTGCAGATCATCGTCGCCCATGAGCGCGGCCAGCGCAGCCAGCCTGATTATCTGCCGCAATTGCAGCAGGAAATCATCGACGTGATCAGCAAGTACGTACCGATCGACCGTGATCAGGTCCATGTCGCCCTGGACAATCAGGACGATTGCTCGATCCTGGAACT
>DXBL01000061.1 GCA_019116555.1 Candidatus Pseudomonas excrementavium | reverse complement strand
ACCAGCCCGTCCTGCACCGGCATGCCGGTCAGCTCGAAATCGCTCTGGTAGAGCGCTGCCAGCTCGCGCACCGTGCCGTTCAGCCAGGCCAGGCCCGCCCCCAGCAGCAACCAGGCCAGCACACCGGCCAGCAAGCCGTACAGCATGCCCAGATAGAGAAAGGGCCGCCGGACAAAGGCATCGGTGCCGCCGACCAGCTTGATCACCAGGATCTCGTCGCGCCGGCTTTCTATCGCCAGACGGATGGTATTGGCCATCACCAGCAGCAAGGTCAATACCAGCAGCAGCGCCAACCCGCCGGTAAAACGCTCGACCATGCTCAGGATGGCCGTCAGACGCTCGACCCACAGCATATCGATCTGCACCTGGTCCACGCCGGGCAATTGCGCCAATCGTTCACGCAGCGGCTCCAGCGCGGCGGCGCCACCCTCGATATGCCGGGGCATGACCAGAATCACGTCGGGCAACGGGTTATAGGCCAGTTGCTGCAGTGCGTCACCCAGGCCGGAGTGCTGCTGAAATTCCGCCAGCGCCAGCTCCCGGTCCAGCAACTGCGCCTCGGCCACCTCGTCCAGGGCTGCGATATCCTGCTGCACGCCCTGCGCCGCGTCGGGTTGGATGTCCTGCTGCAGATAGACCGACAGCTGCGCGGCACGCTGCCAGTCGACCCCCAGCCGTTCGACCTGATCGATCAGCACCGCCAGGCCCATGGGCAGCGCCAGCACTATGGTCATGACCAGCACGATCATGACTGTGCTGACCGGATGTTCGCGGATTCGGCGCAGAGCCAGGCGGGCACTGTCGCGGTGGCTGCCGGCCCAACTGCGCAGCGGGTGGCGCCAGTCCCGTCGGGAACGGGCAGCGCCGCTGCCGGATTTTGGCGGGCGTTTATCGGTCTTGTCGGCTGGCCGTGGTTGGTGCGCCATGTTATTCCCCATCGGCCAGCAGCCGGCCTTCACTGAGCGTCAGCATGCGGTGATCGAGCTCGGCGATCAGCGGCAAGTCGTGACTGGCGATCAGCACCGTCACCCCGACCCGGTTGAAATCCTCGAACAAGCCCATGATCTCCGCCGACAGCTCGGGGTCCAGGTTGCCGGTTGGCTCATCGGCCAGCAGCAAGGCCGGCTTGTGCACCACCGCCCGGGCAATGCCGACCCGCTGCTGTTCACCGCCGGACAGGGCAATCGGATACATGCTTTCCTTCTTCAGCAGACCGACCTTGTCCAGCGCGGCGCGTACCCGGCGGCCGATCTCATCCCGCGGTGTGCCGTTGATGGTTAGCGGCAAGGCCACGTTGTCGAACACCGTGCGGTCGAACAGCAACTGGTGGTTCTGGAATACCACGCCGACCTGACGGCGCAGGTAGGGGATATCGTGGCTGCCCAGATCCCGCAGGTTCTGCCCGCCGACAAACACCTGCCCGGAGCTGGGTCGCTCCATGCACATGATGAGTTTCAACAGGGTGCTCTTGCCCGCGCCGGAATGACCGGTAATGAACACCATTTCCCCGGTGCGGATATGAAAGCTCAGGTGATCCAGCCCCTGATGACCGTTGGGATAACGCTTGCAGACCTGCTCGAAACGGATCATCGATTATTCGCGCCCAAACAGAGCCTTGACGAATTCCGGCGCGGTGAACGGTCGCAGATCATCGATCTGCTCGCCCACGCCGATAAAGCGGATCGGCAGACCGAACTGCTTGGCCAGGGCGAAGATCACCCCGCCCTTGGCGGTGCCGTCGAGCTTGGTCAGCGCCAGCCCGGTCAGGCCGACCGCCTGATCGAACAGCTTGGTCTGGCTGATGGCGTTCTGGCCGGTCCCGGCATCCAGCACCAGCAGCACTTCATGGGGCGCCTCGGCATCGAGCTTGGCCAGCACACGCTTGACCTTCTTCAGCTCGTCCATGAGGTTGTCCTTGTTGTGCAGGCGCCCGGCGGTGTCGGCGATCAGCACATCCACGCCGCGGGATTTGGCCGCCTGCAGCGCATCGAACACCACCGAAGCGGAGTCTGCGCCAGTGTGCTGCGCGACCACCGGAATATTGTTGCGCTCACCCCAGACCTGCAACTGCTCGACCGCCGCAGCGCGGAAGGTATCACCGGCGGCCAGCATCACCTGCTTGCCCTCGCCCTGCAGGCGCTTGGCCAGCTTGCCGATGGTAGTGGTCTTGCCCACACCGTTGACGCCCACCACGAGAATCACATACGGCCGTTTCTGACTATCGACCACCATCGGCTTGGCGACATGCGCCAGCAGGCTTTCCAGTTCATTCTGCAGCGCCTTGTACAGCGCATTGCGGTTGGACAACTCGCGGCGGCGCACTCGTTGTTGCAGCGACTCCATGATCAGAGTGGTCGCCTCGATGCCGACATCGGCCATCAGCAGGCGGGTTTCCATTTCCTCCAGCAGCTCGTCGTCGATTTCCTTTTCGCCGAGGAACAGATTGGCCATGCCCTCGCCGAGGTTGGCGCTGGTCTTCGACAGGCCGGCGCGCATGCGGGCGAAGAACCCCTTGGGCTCCTGGGGCTGCGGCGCGGGTTCGGCGGCGGCCGGCTGTTCGGCGAGACCGGAGAACAGTTCGGCTGCAGCCTCACGGGCAGCCTGGTCGTGGCTGGGCGCCGGCGCAGCGGGAGCAGCAGCGGGGGCGCTGGGCTCCGTTGCCGGGGTCGGCGCGGTTACCGGCTCGGCTGCCGCTTCGGCAACCACGGGCTCGACTTCGGCGGCGGGCTTATCAACGGGCGCCTGCGGCGGCGGGGCAACTGGCGCGGCCGGCTCGTCGCCCTTGCGTCGCATCCAGCCAAACAGGCCTTTCTTGCCGCCCTTGCTGTTATCGCCGCGTTCGGGGTCCTGTTCTGGGTGTTCTGGCTTGTCTTTGGAACCAAACATTGATGATCACTATCTGAGTCTGGCGCCGGCACTTGGCCTGCGCATTGAAGGTTGGGTTATCCTACCCCACTTCCGTCATAGGCGGTAATCACAGGACATCACATGCACATGGCGCGATCCACACTGCTGCTTACCCTTTTTCTGCTGCTCTGCGGCCTGGCCGGTGGCCTGCAGTCCAGCGAGACCCGACAGCCCACCCACGAGTTCAGCCTGGACAACGGTCTCAAGGTCATCGTGCGGGAAGATCACCGCGCGCCCGTGGTGGTTTCGCAACTCTGGTACCGGGTCGGCAGCAGCTACGAGCCGCCCGGACGCACCGGCATGTCCCACGCCCTGGAGCACATGATGTTCAAGGGCAGCGAGCGCCTGGCGCCGGGCCAGGCCTCGCGCCTGCTGAGCAGCCTCGGTGCCCAGGAAAACGCCTTCACCGGCCGCGACTACACGGCCTATTACCAGATCCTCAGCCGCGACCAGCTGGCCATCGCCCTGGAACTGGAAGCCGAGCGCATGCATGGCCTGACCCTGCCGGAGGACGAGTTCCTGCGCGAGATGGAAGTCATCAAGGAAGAGCGCCGCCTGCGCGTCGAGGACAACCACAACAGCCTGGCCTACGAACGCTTCCTGACCCAGGCCTACATGGCCAGCCCCTATGCCCAACCGGTGATCGGCTGGATGCACGATCTGGATCGTCTTACCGTGGACGACCTGCGCGAGTGGTATCGCCAGCATTATCAGCCCAGTAATGCCACCCTGGTGGTGGTCGGCGATGTGCAGGTTGATGAGGTCCGCGAACTCGCCGAGCGCTACTTCGGCCCGCTGACCGATACCCCCACCACCCCGCCGAAAGCGCCACTGGAGTTGCCCGGCGGCAGTGAACGCAGCCTCACCCTGCAGCTGCCGGTGCAGATGCCCAGC
>DXBL01000060.1 GCA_019116555.1 Candidatus Pseudomonas excrementavium | reverse complement strand
GGGTTGACGTAGTCGAGGTGGGTGAAGTCCCGGGTGTACTTGGGCTGGCCAAAAACCGCATAACCGTGCTGTTTATAAACGGCCGCGCTTGCCGCAGGGCAGAGCAGGGTGGTCAGTAGCAGGGCATAAAGCAGTTTCAACGGCAAGATCATGACATTCGCGTAACCGGGGAAGCACTAAAGCTAACATTCCCCGGCTATAAGCGAAAGCGCTGGCCCTAGGGCATATGCAGGGTCAATTGCTGACCGGGTCGCAGGTGCGTGTCGACCCCGTTCCAGGCGCGCAGCTGCTTGATTTCCACATTGAAGCGCCGAGCGATGCTGTACAGGGAGTCGCCGGACTTGACGGTATAGGTACGTTTTGCCGGCACATTGGCACTGGCCAGCTGGGTCGATGGGCCATGGGGCACGATCAGGGTCTGGCCGATATTGATCAGGCTGCCCTGCATATCGTTGGCCTGGCGCAGCATGCTGACGCTCAGGTTGTGCCGACGGGCAATCTGCGACAGGGTATCGCCGCGGCGTACGGTGTAGCGAGTGAACGATACCCGCTCGCTCTCCGGCAACTGGGCCAGGGCCGAACTGAACTGCTCTGCCTGTGCCACTGGGATCAACAGCTGATAGGGGCCCGCGGGCGTTGCCACCCGATGCTTGAACGCCGGGTTGAGATACTTGATCTCGTCGGCGGAAATGCTCGCCAGCTCGGCGGCCTTGAGCAGATCCAGGGGCCGCTTGATGGTGATCTGGGCGAAATAGGGCGTATCGTTCAGCAACGGCAGCACGGTGCCGTACTGTTCGGGACTGTTGATGATCTGCGCCAGCGCCAGCAGCTTGGGTACATAATTCATGGTTTCCCGGGGCAGCTGCAGGTTCCAGTAATCCGCCGGCAGTCCCAGCCCCTGGTTGCGCTTGACCGCCCGACCGACGCAACCTTCGCCACAGTTGTAGGCGGCAACGGCGAGCAACCAGTCGCCGTCGAACATGTCGCTGAGCTTGCTCAGGTAATCCAGCGCCGCGGTGGTGGAAGCGGTAATGTCACGACGACCGTCATACCAGTCATCCTGGCGCAGGGCGAACACCTGGCCGGTGGACGGAATGAACTGCCAGATGCCGGCGGCATGGGAGGTGGAGTAGGCCATGGGGTTGTAGCCGCTCTCGACGAAGGGCAGCAGCGCCAGTTCCAGTGGCATGTCGCGCTTATCCAGCTCTTCTACTACATAATGCAGGTACCGCTGGGCGCGCTTGGAGGTGATCTCGAAATAGCGCGGCTGGGAGGCGAAGTACAGACGTTGCTGATCCACCCGGGGATTATCGACCACCGCCGGATCGAGCAGGAAACCGTCGCGAATACGCGTCCACAGTGTGCGCGGCTCATCGATCCGCTGAGGTACACGCCAGCGCGGCGTCTTGGTCGGGGGCGCGTCTGCAGCGCTGGCCACAGAAGGCGCAGGTGCAGTCTTGATAGCGGTGGAATGGCCCGCTGGGCCGGTGGTGGTCTGACAGCCGACAAGTACGACTAGCCACAGCGTCAGGAATCCATTTCTGAGAGCGTTGGGCGAAAATAACATGAGCTGGTCCGTAAAAATTTGCCCGATTCTAGGGAGCCACCCCCGGGGGGTCAAGGAAGCGATCCGGACCATATGTCGCACCGGCGGAAATTGCCGCGCGGATGCCCATGGCGCCGCGCGCGGCTATGCCGGTTGATACTGTTTCAGAATGTGTCTTTCCAGGCGCGAATGGCAGCGAAGGTTTCCACTGCATCGGCCGGCATGCTGCCACTGTGACTGGCCGCTGCGCCCCGCACATGGGGATCTTCGCAGCGCAGGAACGGATTGGTGCGCTTCTCCAGAGCCAGGGTGGTGGGCAGGGTGATGCGCCCGTCCCCACGCAGGTCCTCGACCACTTCGAGACGTACTTTTATATCCAGATTGTCCGGTTCGACCGCGCGGGCGAACCGCAGGTTGGACTGGGTATATTCATGGGTGCAATATATGGTGGTGTTGTCCGGCAAGCTGGCCAGTTTCTGCAGTGAGGCATACATCTGCTCGGCAGACCCCTCGAACAGCCTGCCGCAGCCGCCGGCGAACAGAGTATCGCCGCTGAGCAGCCAGGGATCGCTTGGGTGATCGCAGAAGTAGGCGATATGGTCCAGGGTATGGCCGGGGACCGCCAGCACCTGGATCTCCTGTTCGAACAGGCATACCTGGAAGCCGTCTTCGAGCGGCCGGTCGATGCCTTTGATGCTGTCGTTCGCCGGGCCCCAGACCTTGCAGCCAGTCGCGGCCTTGAGGGTCAGCACGCCGCCGGTATGATCACGGTGGTGATGGGTGAGCAGGATGGTGCACAACTGGTACTCCGGATGGCGGCTCAGCCAACTGATGACCGGCTGGGCGTCGCCCGGATCGACCGCCGCAACCTGCAGCGTGGTTTCGTCCAGCAGCAACCAGATGTAGTTGTCCTGGAATGCTGGCAAGGCAATGAACTGTGGCATGGGCATCGTACCTTCCTTGAATGGTGATCTGTATCTTATAGGAGGTAACATGACCCAGGCCAACCCGGAGACCTTATGGTGATACCAGAGTCGTCACGCTCCATCAGCCAGGAAGACCTGCTCCGACTACTCGGCGTGGCCCGGGATTGGCTCGCCAGCCCCCCTGGTCGCTGGCTGCTGGAGTCCGAACGGGCGGTGATGCGCAGGGAGTTGTCGGCCTGCTTCGGGCAGCATCTGGTGCAATACGGGCTGGCGGCTGAACTGTTGGATGATGAGCGCACGGTGCTGCGCAACCACTGGCAACTGGACCTGCTGGCCGGGCCCGCGGCATTGCCGGTGGAAGAGACCCAATGGCCCTTCGCGCCGCATTCGCTGGATGCCGTGGTGCTGCATCACGGGCTGGATTTCTGCCTGTCACCGCGCAGTCTGCTGCGCGAAGCCAGTCAGGCGGTCAGGGCCGGTGGCCACCTGCTGGTCTTCGGATTCAATCCCTGGAGCAGCTGGGGGCTCAATCACTTTGCCGGGCGCGACTGGTTCAGCGAAGCGGGATTCATCAGTCCCGCGCGCCTGACCGACTGGCTGGAACTGCTGGGTTTTGCAGTGGAGAAACGCGTTAATGGGTGTTATCTTCCGCCCCTCAAATCGCAGGCCTGGCTGGACCGGCTCCGGCGCATCGACGCCCTGGGCCAACGGCACCAATTGCCCGGCGGCGGCTTCTACTTTCTGCTTGCACGACGCCAGGCGCTGGGCCTCACGCCGCGCCGGCAACGGGGAATGGTCTTCCCCGCACTGCATCTCCCGCCGCTGGTTGCGGGCAACCGGCGGACACATAAACGGAACGAGTAATGAGTCACACAATCGAGATTTTTACCGACGGCGCCTGCAAGGGAAATCCGGGGCCGGGTGGCTGGGGCGTATTGTTGCGCCTGGGCGAACATCAGAAAACCCTGTTCGGCGGTGAACTCAATACCACCAACAACCGTATGGAGCTGACCGCCGCCATCCGCGGACTGGAGGCGTTGAAGAAGCCGGCCAAAGTGTTGCTCACCACCGATTCGGAATACGTCATGAAGGGTATCCGCGAGTGGATGCCCAACTGGAAGAAGCGCGGCTGGAAGACCGCCAGCCGCCAGCCGGTGAAGAACGCCGACCTCTGGCAACAATTGGACGCGCTGGTCAATCAGCACCAGGTTGAATGGCGCTGGGTCAAGGGGCACAGCGGGCATCCGGAAAATGATCTCGCCGACGCCCTGGCCAATCAGGGGGTGGATCAGGTGTTGGGCAGAGGAGCTGTGCAGGATGCGTGAAATCGTTCTGGATACCGAAACCACGGGCATCGAAGTCCGTGAAGGGCACCGGATCATCGAGATCGGTTGTGTCGAGCTGCTCGACCGGCGCCTGACCGGCCGCCATTTCCATGTCTACATCAACCCCCAGCGGGAGGTGGAAGAGGGCGCGTTCGCTGTCCACGGTATCAGCGATGCGTTTCTTGCGGACAAGCCGCTGTTCGCAGACGTGGTCGATGACTTCATGGCCTTCATCAAGGGCGCGCGTCTGGTCATCCACAACGCGGCGTTCGACGTTGGCTTTATCGATGCCGAGCTGCAACTGCTGGGAGGCCGGCATGGGCAGGTAGTCGATCACTGTTCGGTGGTGGACACCCTGCGCATTGCCCGGGACAAGCATCCGGGCCAACGCAACAGCCTGGATGCCCTGTGCAAGCGCTATGGTGTCGACAACTCCCAGCGTGACCTGCACGGTGCGTTGCTGGACGCCGAGATCCTGGCGGATGTCTACCTGATCATGACCGGTGGCCAGACCGCGCTGTCGCTATCCAGTCAGGGTGCCGGTGACAATGATACCGGTGACCTGGGTGCGATTCGCCGGCTGGATCCGGCGCGGCCGGCACTGCGGGTCATTCAGGCCAGCGAGGCGGAACTGGCAGCCCATGAGGAACGGCTGGCGGCCATTGAAAAGGCGGCCGGCTTTGTCGCCTGGCCGCGAACAGCAGAATTGGTTACCGAATAGACGGCGCCGTCGCCCGCGCATCAGTATCAGGAATGGTTATACCGCTGGGGGCTGGCTTGGTATAGTTTGCCAGTCATCAGAACAATATCAGGGAGCTGTAGAGATGCACGAATATCAGTCGCTCAAAGTCGATCAGCAAGGGGCCATCGCCCATGTGCTGATCAACCGTCCGGCCAAGGCCAATGCCATGGATGAAGCCTTCTGGACCGAGATGGTCGACGTATTCGACTGGGTCGACCGCACCGACAGCGTCCGTGTCGCGATCATCTCCGGCGCCGGTGACCACTTTTCTGCCGGGATCGACCTGGCCATGCTGGCCCAGGCGGCCGGTGAAATGACCCAGGATATCGGCCGCAACGCCGAGCGTATCCGTCGTAACGTGCTGCGCCTGCAGGCCGCTTTCAATGCCGTCGAAGAGTGCCGCAAGCCGGTCATCGCCGCGGTGCATGGCTACTGCATCGGTGGGGCGATAGACCTGATCAGCGCCTGCGACATGCGCTATGCTACCGCCAGCGCGCACTTTTCAATCAAGGAAATCGACATGGGCATGGCAGCGGATGTCGGTACGTTGCAGCGATTGCCCCACATTATCGGTGATGGCATGATGCGTGAACTGGCCTACACCGGTCGCGCGGTCATGGGCGACGAGGCCCGGGAACTGGGTCTGGTCAACCGCGTTTATGCCGACCATGCCACGCTGATCGAAGGGGTGATGAGCATTGCCGGCGAGATTGCCGCCAAGTCTCCGCTGGCCATCCGTGGGACCAAGGAAATGATTCGCTACAGCCGTGATCACAGCGTTGCAGACGGGTTGAACTATATCGCCACCTGGAACGCAGCCATGCTGCAATCGGAAGATCTGAAGCTGGCCATGACGGCACACATGAGCAGAAAGCCAGCCGAGTTCGCCGATTGAGCGTACCAGTCTGACTGCAGGGACGAAGGAGACTGAAGCGATGTTAACCGGTGCCACATCACTCGATCTTGTCAAGGATGAGCTGTTCGCCAGTGTGGCGGGCGTTGAGGATCTGCTACAGCAGTTTCTTGAGGAAAGACATAATGGCAGCTTGCTGCAACAGGCCATCGAAGGGCTGCAGCAGCTGCGTGGCACGCTGAACCTGATCGAGCTGGATGGTGCAGCGCTGTTGCTGGAAGAAATGATCGCCCTGGCGACGGATATTCCGGTGCATGAGGGCGAGGGCAGGAACGAGCCCCTGTCCGCATTGTGCAATGGCCTCTTTCTGCTGCAGCGCTACCTGCAACTGTGTCGCCAGCACGGCGTCGAGCAGCCCGAGTTGCTGCTGCCGACCATCAATGATCTGCGCGCCCATCGGGCGGACACAGCTCCCCTGGCCGAAAGCCACTTCTATCCCCTGGACACCCAACGGCTACCGATGGCCCTGCGCGACGGGTCGAAGGAGCCGCTGGATAACCGTACCTTCGCCCGCTTGCGGCAAATGTACCAGTTGGGGTTGTTGGGTATGCTCCGGGATGAGCGGCCGGCGGCCGGCATCTCATTAATGCAGCGCGCCCTGCAGCGGATGGAAACCCGTCTGGACGATCGCGCCGCAACCCTGTGCTGGGTGGCGTCCGCCTCGCTTGAAGCAATGGATACCGTACCCCTGCAACTGACGGCGGAGCGCAAGCGTCTGTACTCGCGGCTGGATCGCGAAATCAAGCGCCTGGCCGGCGGGCATCCCGCTGCGGACAGCGCGCCATTGCTGCGGGCAATGTTGTATCTGGTGGCCCTGGGCGACTCTGGTTGCGTGTTGTGCGAGGAAGTCCGCCGCACCGTCAACCTGCCGGACCCCGGTTACAGCGAAGCGACTCTGCAGCATGCCTTTGCCACCCTGCAGGGGCCCGGTGCCGATGTGATGCGCTCGGTTGCCGAGGCGTTGCATGAGGAAATTGCCGCGGTCAAGGACCTGCTCGACCTGCTGGCACGCAACGCAGGCGATGCCGAACAGTCGCTCGAAACGCTGGACACGGCGCTGCAGCGGCTGTGGAAAACGCTGGATATGTTGGATCTGACGGAGATTGCCGTCAAGATTCGACGCGCTGCCGAGCAACTGGGTGGCTGGCAGCCCGGCAGCAATGGCGTGCTGGAGCAGGTCGCCGACGCGGTGTTGCATGCCGAGCTGACGGTGAACCGACTGGAGAGCGAGAGCGACACCATGGGCGCGTTCGACGACAGCCGTCAGCCCGGCCCGGTCGAGCTCAAGGAAGCACATATCGTGCTGGTCGAAGAATCCCAGGCAGGGCTGGCGCTAGCCAGGCGCGCCATCACGGCCTACATCGAGTCGGGCAATGATCGCATGCATCTGCTGAACGTACCGGCGACGCTGGAAACCGTGCGGGGTGGGCTGATCTTCCTCGGTATGACCCGTGCGGCGGATATCATCCGCAATGCCTCACGCTTCATTCGCGAGTCCATGCTTGAGCAGCAGGCCACGCCGGACCCGCAGCAGTTGGAGGTGCTGGCGGATGCCCTGACCAGCATCGAATTCTATCTGGAGTCGGCGGAGCGCTCCTCGGTGGGGACGGGCGATGTTCTGACCGTGGCCGAAGACAGCCTCGCCGAACTCGGTTACGGCGTCGGAGCCTGATTCCTGTGCAGAGATTTACCCGGTTCACTGCCTCCCTTACCACCGAAACGCGCGCCGATGGCTGGGTGCTGATCCGCCACGAGCAATCCTTCGCCATGTACCAGGGCAATCTGCTGCATGACCCGGACATGGCGCGTTACCTGGGCGATGCTGAATACCAGATGACCCTCGGGCTGGTGGACGACCGGCCGTGCCAGCTGGTGCGGGTCAAGGAGCAGATCGATCTGCCGGGGCTGTCCTGGCACGGCCTGCGCAGCCTGTTGGGGCAGGTGGATGATGCCACCTTCCGCCTGCTGGGCGTGGCCCAGCAGTTGGACATCTGGCACGACACCCACCGCTTCTGTGGTCGCTGTGGCCAGCCGACCCAGGTACGCCCGGACGAGCGGGCAATGGAATGCACCGGATGCGGTAATCGTCAGTATCCCAAGCTGGCGCCCTGCATCATCGTGTTGGTCACCCGCGGCGAGGAAGTCCTGCTGGCGCGCTCGCCCAACTTCCGAGCCGGATTTTTCAGCACCCTGGCGGGCTTTATCGAGCCCGGCGAGTCGGCGGAGGAAGCGCTGCGCCGCGAGGTGATGGAAGAGGTCGGCGTGACGGTCGATCATATCGAATATCTCGGCAGCCAGAACTGGCCCTTCCCCAATTCCCTGATGCTGGGTTTCCATGCCAGTTATGTCGACGGCGACATCGTCCCGCAGCCGGGGGAGATCGAAGAGGCAGATTGGTGGAGTATCCACCAATTGCCCGCTATACCGCCCCAGGGCACCATTTCCCGTTGGTTGATCGATTGTTATCTGGCGCGGCTGGCCGGCCAGCCACAACCCCCCGTTCCGGCCTGAATGTGACAAGGAGTTCGCATGCAATATGCTGGTCTGGCAGTGCTGGTGGGATGCCTCGCGCTGCTGTTGCTATATCTGGTAATGCGTTTCGGTTGGCGGCTGGAGTGGCTGCTTGGCTGGCTCAAGGGCATATTGCTGTTGGCCTTGCTGGGCTGCTGCGCAGTGGTTGCGGTCACTGCCTGGGAGCTTTATCAATTCCGTCCAATTACCGATGGTGCCCAGGTCGCCACGCTGGAGCTGCGTGAAAGCGCGCCCCAGCGTTTCGAGGCGACCCTGCGATCGGCCGACGGCGTCCAGCAGCTTCAATTACAGGGTGATCTTTGGGAGCTGGAAGTGCAGGTGCTGCGTTGGCAGGGACTGCTGCATGCGTTGGGGCTGGAGGACGGCTATCGGCTTGATCGGCTGAACGGCCGTTACCTGGCGCTGGAGCAGCAGCGGGAGACGACCCCGATTCGACCATTGCATGATACTCCGCGCTGGCGCGACGCCTGGTCCTGGCTGGATAGCCTCGATCTGGGTTGGTTGTACGCCGATGCCTTCGCCATTCGGTTCATGCCGGCGGCTGATGGCGCCCGCTATGCCATCGAAATCGGCGCTACCGGTCTGTCGCCGGTGGCAATGAATCCTGAAGCCCTGACGGCGCTGAAGGGCTTTGAGTGAGCAAGCCGGCCCGTGCGGGCCGGCCAGACATCAGGACAGCATGCCGCCGTCGACGTTGATCGCCGTGCCGGTGGTATAGCTGGAAGCATCGCTCACCAGATAGAGCACGGTGCCGGCCATCTCGCTCGGGTCCGCCGGGCGCGCCAGGGGAATGCGCTGCAGAGCGGGCTTCAGGATGCTGTCGTTCTTCACCAGCGCGGAGGCGAACTTGGTATCGGTCAGGCCCGGCAGTAGGGCATTGCAGCGAATACCGAACTGCGCACACTCCTTGGCGAACACCTTGGTCATGTTGATCACCGCTGCCTTGGTGATCGAATAGATACCCTGCATCATCCCGGGCACCATGCCGTTGACCGAAGCGACATTGAGAATGGCGCCGCCGCCGTTCTCACGCATCAGCTTGCCGGCCTCGACCGACATGAAGAAATAGCCCCGGATGTTCACGTCGACGGTTTTCTGGAACGCATCCAGGTCGGTATCCAGCACGTTACCGAAGTAGGGGTTGGTGGCGGCATTGTTGACCAGGATATCCAGCTTGCCGAACTGGCTGCGAATGGCCTCGACCGTTGCCTTGATCTGCTCCATTTCACCGATATGGCACGCCATGGCGGTGGCCTTGCCGCCAGCGGCAACGATGGCATCAGCCACTTCCTGGCAACCATCGATCTTGCGGCTGGAGACGATGACATGGGCGCCTTGCTGGGCCAGCAGCTTGGCGATAGCCTCACCGATACCCCGGCTGGCGCCGGTTACCAGAGCGATTTTTCCGTCCAGATCGAACAGTTGGGTTTTCTGCATGGGACTTGTCCTTGTATGAAATTGCCGATTCCGGGCCAATCTAAAGCAGTGCGTCAGGCCTGCCAACCGCCGGGAATGTTTATCAGGCAGCGTGTTGTTATACGATTGGCTGGATCAATCCGCAACGGCAACACCAGGGCGCTGAGGCCCGGAATGCGGGCATAAAAAAACCGGAGTCTGGCTCCGGTTTTCAGCGTGCTGTGCAATCAGACCGGGAACAGCTCGCCCAGTTTCAGTGCCAGCATCATGTCGCCTTCGGCGCGCAGCTTGCCGCCCATAAAGGCCTGCATGCCATCGGTCTCGCCAGTGATCACACCATTCAGTGTTTCGGAGTCCATGATCAGGGTCACGTTCGGGTCTTCCGCATCGCCCTGCTGAACGTCGCAGGTGCCGTCCTTGATTACGGCGTAGAAGTTGGAATCATCCTCGATGTTGAATTGAAAAACCAGATCCAGGCCAGCAGCAGCGGCCGGATTGAACTTGCCTTCCATGTTATTGATGATGTCAGCAACGGTAGTCATGGATTCTTCCTTTTCGGATGTTTCATAGGGGCAACGGCAATCGTTGCAACACAGGGTTGTGCAACTCGTCAGAGGTTAGGGTGGGTGGGAGATGCTGTCAACAGAAATCATACGACCGTTTGAATCCCGCCTGCATGCCCTGTCTCCTGCATTGGCTGATCCTGTATGCTTGGAGCAGTATTGAAACCGAATCGACTGGAGACACCTGTGGAGTGGATTGCCGAGTTTGGAATGTTTGCCGCCAAGGCGCTGACGGTATTGCTGGCGGTCGTGTTCGTGCTGTTGCTGATCGCCTCGCAAAAAGGGCGGCAGCGTAAGGGCGAGGGTGCCCTGACCGTCACCCGCTTGAATGATCAACTGGCCCGCATGACTGAACGACTGGGCCAGGCCGTACTGGACAAGCCGGCATTCAAAGCGCTGCAGAAAACCCGCAAGCAGGAACAGAAAGCGCGCGCCAAGCACAGCGCCGAACGCGACAAGGTCTTCGTGTTGAACTTCCATGGTGATATCAAGGCCAGCGCGCTGGAGAACCTCCGTCATGAGGTGACTGCGGTATTGGAGTTGGCCACCCCCCAGGACGAGGTAGTCGTCAAGCTGGAAAGCGGTGGCGGCATGGTCCACGCCTACGGCCTGGCCGCGGCGCAATTGACCCGAGTGCGGGAAGCCGGTGTGCCGCTGACCGTCTGCGTCGACAAGGTCGCCGCCAGCGGCGGCTACATGATGGCCTGCATCGCCGACCGCATTCTGGTGGCGCCTTTCGCCATGCTCGGTTCCATCGGCGTGGTTGCGCAATTGCCCAACTTCCATCGGGTGTTGAAGAAGCACGACGTGGATTATGAAATGCTCACCGCAGGCGAATACAAGCGCACCCTGACGGTGTTTGGTGAAAACACCGAGAAGGGGCGGGAGAAGTTTCAGGAAGACCTGGAAAACATCCACTACCTATTCAAGCGCTTCGTCAGCCGTTACCGCTCGGTGCTGGATGTCGACGCGG
>DXBL01000059.1 GCA_019116555.1 Candidatus Pseudomonas excrementavium | reverse complement strand
TGTCCCGCGAGAAGCTGATGGATTATGCCGAGAAGCACGGTATTCCGATCGAGCGCCACGGCAAGAAGAAGTCGCCGTACTCCATGGATGCCAACCTGCTGCACATTTCCTACGAAGGCGGTGTGTTGGAGGATACCTGGGCCGAACATGAAGAAGATATGTGGCGCTGGACCAAGTCGCCCGAGGCGGCGCCGGATGTGGCGACTTATATCGAGCTGAGCTACCGCAAGGGTGACATCGTTGCCATCGATGGTAAGGAGATGACTCCGGCTGAGATTCTGGCCTATCTGAACAAGGTGGGTGGCGAGAATGGTATCGGCCGGACCGATATCGTCGAGAACCGCTTTGTCGGCATGAAGTCCCGCGGCTGCTACGAAACCCCCGGCGGCACCATCATGCTCAAG
This sequence comes from Candidatus Pseudomonas excrementavium, assembly GCA_019116555.1. Taxonomy (GTDB): domain Bacteria; phylum Pseudomonadota; class Gammaproteobacteria; order Pseudomonadales; family Pseudomonadaceae; genus Halopseudomonas; species Halopseudomonas excrementavium. The sequence continues at coordinate 2,977 of DXBL01000059.1, read as the reverse complement.
GGCCACCGCGCCATCGAGTCGATCACCCTGGACCGTGAGGTTGCCCACCTGAAGGACAGCCTGATGCCGAAGTACGCCGAGCTGATCTACAACGGTTTCTGGTGGAGCCCGGAGCGCGTGATGCTGCAGGAGATGATCGATGCGTCGCAGCTGAATGTGAACGGTGTGGTGCGCCTGAAACTGTACAAGGGCAATGTGATCGTGGTTGGCCGCAAGTCGGACGACACCCTGTTCGACGAGCATATTGCAACTTTCGAAGACGATGCCGGCGCCTATGACCAGGCCGATGCGGCGGGCTTCATCAAGCTGAATGCGCTGCGCCTGCGCATTGCTGCCAATAAGGGTCGCAAGCTGATCTGATCGGCTGCACCCATAATCCCAAAGCAACCGTCCGGTGCTAACCTTGTGTTGGCACCGGGCAGGCTGCTGCCGTGAATCAACCTGAGGAGAATCAGCATGCGCTTATTGCATACCATGCTCCGTGTGGGCGATCTGGATAAGTCCATTGCGTTTTATACCGAAGTGCTGGGCATGACCCTGCTGCGCCGCAAGGATTATCCGGAGGGGCGTTTTACTCTGGCTTTTGTCGGGTTTGGCAATGAGGCGGAGAATTCGGTGCTGGAGCTGACCCATAACTGGGATACCGCCAGCTATGAATTGGGTACTGGTTATGGGCACATCGCTATTGAAGTGAATGATGTGTACAAGGCCTGTGAGCAGATCCGGGAGAGTGGCGGCAAGGTGGTGCGCGAGGCCGGGCCGATGCTGCACGGGGCGAGTATCCTGGCTTTTGTTGAAGACCCGGATGGGTACAAGATTGAGTTGTTGTCACCCAGTCGGGGGGATTGAGGCTCACGCTGGCTGATGGCTTGTTTTCGCGGCCAAGGCCGCTCCCACGAGCTTGCTGGCTTGCTTTGTGGGAGCGGGCTTGCCCGCGAAGGAGTCAACCCGGGTTGATGCCTCTGATCCGTGCTGCCATATCCGCCGCATACAGATCGGTCATGCCGGCGATGAAGTCGATCACGCGCATGTAGCTGGCGTACAGATCCCAATCCTCCCTCGGGGCGTTGTTGCCCAGCAGATCCAGAATGCGCCTGTGCTTGAAGCTCAGGTTCTGGCCTGACTGTTGCTCGTTGACCGCGCCGCAGAAGGCTTCCAGCAGGGTTTCCAGGGTGCTGTAGGCGCCGATCTCATGCAGGGTTTTGCGCTTGTCCTGGAAGATGCGGTGGCGGGCCATGCTTTTGGCTTCCAGTACGCAGTGTTGGGCGGCATCCGGCATGTGGCTGACCAGATCGCCCGGCAAGGTGCCGGAGAGCAGGGCGGGTTGCTGCTTGATGAAGGTCTCGGCGGCGGCATTGACCAGGTGCTCGATGGCCTTGCCGCGCAGGATCGCCAGTTTGCGTCGGGTGGAATCGCGCGGGCCGAGCTGGCGGTAGGTTTTCGGCAGGTCGTCACCGACCAGATCCAGCAACAGGCGCTCTACTTCGCTGTAGCTGAGCAGTTCCATTTCCATGCCGTCTTCCAGATCGATCAGCGCGTAGCAGATGTCATCAGCCGCTTCGACCAGGTAGACCAGCGGACTGCGGGCCCAGCATTGGTCGCTTTGCAGGGGCAGGCCGAGTTTGTCGGTGATCTGCACCAGCCGCGGGTATTCAGCCTGATAGCAGCCGAACTTGTGCTTCTTGTAGCCATGGCTGTCGGCGTGTTGCGATGTCCAGGGGTATTTCAGATAGGCGCCGAGGGTGGCGTAGGTCAGGCGCATGCCGCCGTCGAACTGGTGGTATTCCAGCTCGGTGAGTACACGAAAGCCCTGGGCATTGCCCTCGAAGTTGAGAAAGTCCAGCCGCTGGGCGTCGTTCAGCGGATCGAGCCAGCCTTGCCGCGCGGCCTTGTGGAACCAGTGGCGGATGGCGTCTTCGCCGGAGTGGCCGTAAGGTGGATTGCCGATGTCATGGGCCAGGCAGGCGGCCTGGATGATAACGCCCAGGTCGGCTGGCGCGCACCAGTCCGGTAATTCATCGCGCAGCATCTCGCCGACGCGCATGCCCAGTGAGCGCCCTACGCAACTGACTTCCAGACTGTGGGTGAGGCGTGTGTGGATGTGGTCATTGCTCGATACCGGATGCACCTGGGTCTTCTTGCCCAGGCGGCGGAAGGCGCCGGAGAAGATCACCCGGTCGTGATCCTTGTGAAAGGGAGTGCGGCCGAGTTCTTCGGCGCTGGCGGCAGGTTTGCCCAATCGTTCGCGACACAACAGTGTTTGCCAATCCATAGAGCCTCCAGTCAGATCAGTCGAGTATGGGATAACGCCGCTGGGCTGCCAAGGGCGCTGAGCCATTCAGCCGGTGTTCGTTCCGGGGTAGAATGCGCGCTGTCCCGCCTGCTTTCGGAATTGCCATGACTGTGTTGACCCTGTTTGGAACCACTGCCTGCCATCTGTGCGAGGAATGCCTGCACCTGACCCGTCCGCTGGAGGGCAACGGCATTGTCGTGCGGCAGGTAGATATCATCGAGTCGCCGGAGTTGCTGGCGCGGTATGAGCTGCGGATTCCGGTGCTGCGTCGGGAGGATACCGGGGCGGAACTGGATTGGCCGTTCAGTTTGAGCCAGCTGCTGGATTGGCTGGCAGATGCTCTGGGCGAGGAGGGCTGACCATGGCGCAGCGAGTGACGGCTTTCTGGAAGCGCAAGACGCTGGAGCAGATGGACCAGCAGGAGTGGGAGTCGCTGTGTGACGGTTGCGGCTTGTGTTGCCTGCAGAAGCTGGAGGATGAGGATGATGCGGCGTCGATTTATTACACGCGGGTGGCGTGCAAGCTGCTGGATCTGAATAGCTGCCGGTGCAGTGACTATGCCAATCGGCGCAAGCATGTGCCCGATTGCGTGCAACTGACCCCGGCCATGGCAGAGGAGTTTGCCTGGTTGCCGCCGACTTGTGGTTATCGGTTGGTGGCGGAGGGCGAGGACCTGCCGCCGTG